>JAUWYS010000020.1 GCA_030615715.1 bacterium | reverse complement strand
CAATAATCCACCAAGCCAATGCCCTTTCTTCTTTTGTCAACTCAGTCTCTTTTCTGTATCTCCATCTCCTCCGATGATACTTCTGCGGTATTGTGACTTTCTCTCGGATTGAGTCCTTCCGTCCGTCTGGATCAGTTACTGTTAACTTCACCCAGTATCTACCAGGACCGTAGTAATTTTCATAGATATCGGTCCGGTAGATACGACCATGACCACGCTCTACCAAGTAATTGCATTCACGGTCCCTGATCTCCCAACGGTACTTCTCGATGCGCCTCTCGGAACAAGAGGCATCAAGAACTAACCTTCCCTCTCTGTCCAAATACCATTCAAATTGGGCTCGAGGATACCGGTAACGAGAAGCTACTGCTGCGGGCACCCCAATCATCACCAAAATTGCCACTACCAACAAACCTGAAATTATCTTTTTCATTCGTTAGCCTCCCTTATTTTCTTTTTAATACCTATATTATATCAAATCTATTGAACTTTGTCAATAGTAAAAGACAATATTCTAAAAAAGGATATGGGTCAATTGAAAATTAATCAATAATAATTAGTGATTATTTTCGGAATATATTTATTTTACCTTGCCGAAATCAAGGTTCTGCCCGCAGGCAGGTTCTTATATACGAAGTATTCAAGGTTCTGCCCGCAGGCAGGTTCTTATTTCAGCTCTATCTTGGCGCCAGCTGCCTCAAATTTCTTTTTAATTTCCTCTGCCTCCTCTTTTTTGACATTCTCTTTAATCATCTGGGTTTCTTTCTCAGCAGCATCAACTAAATCCTTTGACTCTTTGAGGCCCTTTTGAGTAATATCTCTAACCACTTTTATCACATCAATCTTTTTTGAGCCAACTTCTTTAAGTTCAATATTAAAGACAGATTTTTCTTCTGCAGCGGCACCTCCTTCCCCTTCAGCAGGGGCAGTGGCACCGGCAGGCGCGTGAGCTATCATTTGAGGAGCAGCCGAAACGCCAAACTTTTTCTCCAAAATCTTAACCAGTTCAGCCAAATCTCCAACTGCCATTTTCTCAATTTCTTCAACTAATTTCTTGAATTTCTCTGGAACTTTAATCTCTTCTTTCTTTTCTTCTGCTTTTTCCTCCTTCGGAGATTCTTTTTTAGGTTTTTCCTCAGCCATGTTATTTTGCTTCTTTTATTGCACTAAGTGCATAAATTAGACCTTTAAGATTGCCCTTTAAGGTGTTGACAAAACCAGAAATAGGGCTGGCTAAACTCCCCACAAACCTTGCTGTTAATTCTTCTCTTGAAGGAAGTTGAGCTAATTCTATTATCTTTTCTTTAGCTAAAAATTCTTTTCCCAAAATACCACCTAAAATTATTAGGTTTTCGTTTTCTTTTGAAAATTGGTAACAAATTTTAGCGGGAATTATTTCGTCTCTAAATCCAAAAATCAAAGCTAATTGAAGCTCTATCTCGCCAATCTTTTCAGAAATATCTTTCATGGTCAAACCTTCCAGGGTTTTTTTGAGTAGTCTCTTCTTGACAACCCTCAAAAGACAATTTGATTTCTCAAGTTCATCTCTTAATTTAAAAAGAAATTTGGAATCACAACCACTAAAATCAACTAAAACCGTTGATTTTTGTTTTTGAAAGTTTTCCTTTAAATCTTCGATTATTTTTTGCTTTTGCTCCTTGCTCTTTGGCATATTTATGCGACTGGAAATAAGAACCTGCCTTCGGCAGAACCTTGATTTCGGCAAGGTAGAATATAATATTCCGAAAATAAAAAACTGTGGTTTCCCACAGACAAAGAAAATACCTGATTACCCCTGGGTAGGTCTTATTTAATGCCTACTGTCTGTGGGAATATTTAAGTTTAATCTATTTTAGAGATTTGTCAAGACCCAATCAACACTCTGACAATGGCCTCTCCAAACTTCCTAGCGGACTGAGGCCCATCAGCAGTGATAATTTTCCCGTCAATAACTATTGGTTCTGATTGATAATTTGCCCCCTCTTCTTCTAAAATCTTAACTGCTGATTTATCCATGGCGCTCCGCCAGACCGTAGCTTTTTTGTCTTTCAAAACTCCAGCTCTGGCCAATATTGATGAAGCTATGCAGATTGCTCCTAAAACCTTATCTTGAGAAACCGCCTCTTGAGCTATCTGATGACATTTCTCGTCTGGAATATATTTGGCTGCTCCGCTTCCTCCCACAAAGATAATCCCGTCAAAATCGGAAACTTTCAAATCATCCAAGGTTAAATCAACATCTATCACTCCTCCGTAACTCCCAACTGCCTTGCCTTTTTTACTGCTTACTGTTTTGACCTCTAATCCTTCTCCGAAAAATATATTCTTGGGAATAAAATATTCCTCATCCCGAAAATCCTGGAAAGCAATAATCATAGCTATTTTTTTGTTTTTGGAAGTTTTCTCTGTCATCACTTTAAATAATTGAATCTCGCTATGTTGTGTTCCTCCAGCGTCTTACTGAAGATGGCTTCGCCTTCAGACGTGGTTAAATAGAACCAATAGGGACTTTCTTCATAGTAAATAGCAGCTCTTATGCTCTCAATTCCCGGGTTAGCGATGGGACCTGCAGGTAAACCATAATACTGATAGGTATTGTAGAGAGAATCTATCCGCAAGTCCTCTTTAGTTAATTCTTCGCTCGTCTTTCCAATAAGATAAGTTAAAGTAGCGTCCACTTGCAAGGGCCAACCCATTCTCAATCTTTTCCATAAAATGCCTGCGGTAATTTGGCGGTCTTCATAAATCTTTACTTCTTTCTCTAAAATAGAAGCCATTATTATCACTTCAAACAAAGTTTTCCCTTGGCTGGCAATCTCTTCTCTTAATTCCGGGATTACTTTTTCATTAAAGTTTTGAAGCATTTTCCTTAAAATATCTTCTACTGTGGCTTCAGGAATAATTTCATAGGTGTCTGGAAAAAGATATCCTTCCAGGCTCACCTTGTTGGGCCTTTCTTTTAAAAAATCAAACTCATCAGAGAAATCTTTTGGCTGGGGAAGGTCTTGGATTTTTGAATAATCAATGGCTGGGAAACCAGCAACCTCAAAAAGTTCTTCGGCTTGGAACATTCCTCTATTTTCAAAATACCAAGCAATATCTCTTAAATTCCAACCCTCAATGATGGTAATCTCTTCTTTAATAGTATCGCCGGTGCTCAATTTGTTTATTATTTCAGGAACATTCATTGCGGCAGTCAAAACATATTTGCCAGCTTGCAATTTACCTTGAACCCCCCGCACTAAAACAAAAAGGTTAGATAAGATTTCAGATTTAATTATTCCTGCCTTTTTTAAATTTGCTGAAATCTCTCGCAACCCCTGTCCCTTTTCAACATTAAAAACAATCTGGTCTTCAGAATAGGGCTGGTAAGGCAAATAAATCCCCTGTCCTATCCAAACTCCAACTAAAATCAAAACTCCAACTATAATTAAAACTATTGCCCTTTTTTTAGAGGATTTTCTCATGGTTTTATCTTTCGATGAGTGGGACGAAAGCAAATCCTGGGTATTCTTTTGACTTGAATTTATCTCTTCCATCTTCTGAAGGATTTTTCTCAAAAAGCCAAATTGATGAACCAATTGGAGTAACTATTCTGCCTCCGACTTTTAATTGCTTTTTCCAAGGTTCGGGCAATTCTCTTTGCACGGCAGCAGAACATAAAATTTTATCAAACCCTTCGGCAAGCTCAGGGCGAGATGAGACATCAGGGTAGCCTTTTGAACCATCGGCGCAAAGAAACTCAACAATCCCTTTCTCTACGAAATTATACCTTAAAACATTCTTTTTGGCAAATTCTACCAGCTCTGGAACAATGTCTATGGCTATAATTTTTCCTTTTTCTTCAACAATTTCAGCCAAAAGCGCGCTTGTCCAGCCGCTTCCTGAACCAATGTCCAAAATTTTATCTCCCTCCTCTGCTTCCAAAAGCTCTATCATAAAAGCCACCACCAGGGGCTGAGAGATTGTCTGACCAAACCCAATCGGCAGTGCCTCATTGAGTTCTGCTAAACCCTTGGAATCTGGAGGCATAAAATCAACTCTTTTTATTTTTCTGAATGCCTCAATAATCCTTGGCGTCTTCAACCATCCTTGTTCAATTAAAGAATCTATCAAACCCATTAAGATATTATACACCTTTAAGCCAAAAGTCAAATTATAAGTTTATTAATAGAATTTGACGGATGGACTCTTCTGTGATAAGGTAGCGTATAAGCACATCTTAAACTTAAGAAGGAAAAGAAACAATTAGAAAGCTATTTTTAAGAGGTAAAAATAAAAAATGAAGAAGGAGGAACAAGGAATGAAAGAAAGACGATTAGGGATGGTAATCATCATATTAATCCTTGTCGGCTGTATTGGTATTATTGCCTGGCATAATGTCTGGGGATATAAAATGGGTAGAGGGCCATTCATCAACTTGGAAGAAAAAGAAAGGGATTGGCTTATCTACGATGTCTTTCTTATCCCGAAGACAAAAGAATTCAGAATAGCCTATCGAGATCTACCTACCGGGAAATTTTTCCTACCTCGGTCGAGTGCCGATATAGACCTTGACTGGATGGTTCGTGAAACCAGTCTGATTACAGGTAGTATCAGCACTTTCGACTTCTCAGGACTTACGGAAATTCCTGGATTTGAAGGAGAAGTTCAAGTAGACACAGCATCCCTGGAGGAAAATTTCTTACCATACTTCTTGTATCAATTAGATTTAAAAGAAGAATGGTGGGAAATCCCTGTCCCTTCTCGATTGAACATTCTTCATACTGGAAGGGTAACGGTGACAATCTACAAAGAAGTCTAAAAAACCCTCCGTTCAACCGAAAGCCTTCGGCACAATTTGTGCCGAAGGCCTCTTTATTTACTTTAAAACGATTGGCGGGAATGGGTCTCGTTGGTTTTTAATCTGTCGGATAAATTGAGGACTTTTTGATGATGATTTTGTAAATGTTTTCAATTAAATCGCCACCGGCATACCCGACAATAAAAGCTAAGGCCGGGGTGAAAAAGCCCTGATAAGTAAAACCAATTTCTCGAATGGCAGCTACCACCACCAAACCAATCATGCCAGAAAGAAAAGCCATGCCCAAGAAATAAGTGAGGTTAAAGGGAACGTTCTTGTAAGAATATTGATGTTTGATAAAACCGACCAAACCTCTGATTACTCCTCCGAAAAACCCCGCTAACAAAATTAAAAAATACATATTAAAAACTGCCGATACTCCCAATGGTACTGGAGTATTGGCTTACAATAATCCAAACAGCGATTACAAAAAAAGCGATTATCACTATAATATCAATAATTTTCATCATATTTTCACTTCAATAACATCACCATCTTCTAAAATATAATCTTTACCGACTGTTTTCAAGAGCCCCTGTTCTCCGCACCCTTTCCAGCTGCCAATTTCAAGCAACTTTTGCCAATTGACAACCTCAGCCCTGACAAACTTTTCCTGGAAATCACTGTGGATTTTACCAGCTCCCTCTAAAATCGTACTTCCTTTCTCTATGGGCCAGGCACGGGTCTCCTCCGTACCAACCATGGTGAAGAAAGTGATTAAGTTTAATACTTCATAGCATTTTTTAATTAGAGTGTCAAGCTTTGACTCCCCTAAACCAAGCTCTTTCCTCTCTTCTTGATTGAGCTCTGACTTATCCAATTCTTCCCTTAAATCCAACCGAAGCCAACTACTCCCCCCTCCTGTTAGCTCTCTTTTTAAATCCTCTGGAATTTCTTTTTCAGGACAATTTAAAAGATAGATTTGTGATTTGGCAATCAACAAAAAAAGAGAGTCAATTACTCCTTTTTTCTCTGGTTCAAGGTTTCTGAAAAAAGAAGTAGCCGTCTCTCCCTGGTTCAATTTTTCTTTCAAACTATTTAAGACTTCAAATTCAAGTTTTGCCTCTTTTTTCTCAGCTTTGACTTCCTTCTCAACTTTTTCCAATCTTTTCTCAACTGTTTCTAAATCCTTTAAAATCAATTCGCTTTTTACTGTTTCAATGTCTCTCTGAGGATCTATTTCACCATCCACGTGGGCAATGTTCTCATCTCTGAAACACCTGACAATATGCAGCAGCACGTCGGTTTCTCTCAAATGGGCTAAAAACTGATTACCCAACCCTTCTCCCTTATGTGCTCCCTTGACCAAACCAGCCACATCAACAAACTTGATAATTGAGGGTAATACTTTTTTGGGTTTGGTAATTCCGGCTAATTTTTCCAACCTTTCATCGGGAACTTGAACTACCCCAATATTCGGCTCAACCGTACAAAAAGGATAGTTTGAGATATCAACTTGCTTTTTGGTCAGGG
>JAUWYS010000039.1 GCA_030615715.1 bacterium | reverse complement strand
AATTGAATAATCAACTCTTTATTAATGAGAACAAACAAACCTAATATCACTACCAAGAAAACCGTTTTCCAGATTAAATCTTTATGCTGGACATCAAGCTTAACCAGAATATTAATCATCAAAGAAATAACAATTAAAGCTAAAGAAAAGAAGATAATCTTTTGGACTAAATCATTATAAGTTATGGCCATAAATTTAAAGAAATTAAACCCTAAGCTACCCTTTACCTCAGATTTTACCTCAGATTCCTGAGTTGGTCCTGAGACAATTTCTTTCTTCTGTTCCGGGCCACTTACCATTTTAGGTGGTTCTTTTTCTTCTGGAACCTTCTCAATTAGAGAAGAACCAAAAAGCTGGACCACCACCGTAGTTTCTGCTCCCTCAAACTCTCCCGTTAAGATGGCGATGCCAATATCCTGGAAATTTGAATTCAAAAGATTTGCTTTGTGAGAGGGAGAATTATACCAGGCCCAATAGATTTCTTCCGAATCCAGAAATCCTATGCCTAAATTCTCCCCTGCCTTTTTGTAATCGTAAGCTGCTTCTCCGAACCAATGCCAGGGCACTGTCCCCTCCGGGCTCTGGTGGCTGAAATAATCTTTGTCAAGCATATCTTGGGCTTTGAGAAGGGCTGCTTCATTTAATTGAGGGTTCTCCCTTAAAGGATTGATATCTAAATTCTCTCTTTGTTGATTGGTTAATTCAATCAAGGCGACTCGTGAAATCTCGGCAAAAAAGAGGGTCTCTGGAAAATAGAATAAAAAAGAGACAAAAACAAGTTTTAGTAAAATCAAAACAATGAAAAAATAAAACAAAAATTTGCTTGCTAAGAATTTCGGGCGATAATTATTATTCTGGCAAGGAATGAATATTTTTTGAAGCTTTGAGGCAATCTTTTTGGGCATTTTCTTCTTTATATTATAATAATATCTTTAAAGAAAGTCAACCCCCACACTCAGAATCTAAGTGTGGGGGTTAGTAAATTCCTTTTTGCTAAGGAGGATTCCCTCTATTTTATTCTTTCTGAAGTTCCTCTAATAATCTCTCCAATTCTTCTATCTCTTCCAGAGAAGGTGTCTCTCCCTCTCCGAACTCAAATTCCTCAAAGAAAGGTAAACCTTCTTCTTGGTCTTGGGGAGTTGACAAGGGAAGTTCTGGAGTTTTTAAGAGAGACTGCTGAGAGAAAGAACCAAACAATCCCGGGGGCAGAATTTCTTCAATGGACGTAGATTCTTCGGGAGCTTCAATTTTAATTTCTTGATTAAAATCAGAAAATTTAAAGTCAAAGTTACCTTTTATTTTCGCCCACTCCCCTGAAAAATCCTTGAATTGCTCAAAGAGAGACAGGTCAATCTCTTTTTCACCTTTAATTCTTCTTAATTGATTGTCTCTGCTTATCCAGACCTCAAAGGTTATCGTTCCTGCCTTACTGAAAAATTCCTCAAAACTTCCTGGTAGGTCTTCCATAGTCTCCCTCAATTTCTCTTCGTAAGAAGCCATCTCCTCTTCCGGTACATATTTTTTAATTCTCTGTAAAAACTCCAAAACTACCTCTTTCAGCTCATCTTCCTTCAAAAGAACAAGGTAGTGATTAGCCTTTATCCCATCAATCTCTTCAATACCAAAATCTTCAGTAACTTGGATAATTTCTTTCCCCCTTAAAACACTAATAAATTCTTGGAGCATTTCCTTCGTTTTTTCCTCCTCTTCTGAAACTTCTTCACTTTCAATTTTCAATCTTTCCATCAACATTTCTTTGCTGAGCCTGAACCATTGGTTCTTAAGCTCTTCAAGCCCCCCGAACAAGAATGGAAGTTCAGGAAAGGTCTTGATAGAGAAGTAAAAATCTCCCTCAATGGCTCGAAGTTCCCCTGTGAAAGAAATGTCTAATCCCTGGCCTCCAAAAGTTAGTTCAAAATCCGAAGAACTCCTGGAATTTTTGATATCTAAAGCACCCGAAAAATTAAGAGCGACTTTGAAATCTTCTGTTTCCTCCTCGCCTAAGTCTTTGGTTTTGATTTCAAAATTAATATTCCCTTGGGCTCGAAAGCTTTCTAGGCCCATCATCTTAGCAAAGGCTCTCTCTACCACACTTTCTCGGGGAAGAGAAAAAGGATTCCAGAGGGGATTCCAAACCTGAGTGTAGAGCGTTCCTAATATCCCTCCAACAACCAAAACTACCACGATTGGTATTAGAAATTTAAATTTCATTGTCTTTCAATAATTAAACTAAAATCTTTTGCTTTGACCTTTATCCTATTCCCTCTTTTTAGTTTACCACTTAAAATTGCCTTTGCCAAGACGTTTTCCACTTTGTTTTGGATAACTCTTCTCATCTCCCTTGCTCCAAAGGTGGGCGAGTAGCCAAGTTCCACAATTTTTTCTCGGAGGTCCCCGGTAATTTCAAAATCAATTCCCTTATTGGAAAGGGATTCTTTTAATCTATTTAACATAAGTTGCGCAATGGCTAAAAGACTTTCTTTTGTTAAGGGTTTAAAGACAACCACCGCATCAAATCGGTTAATGAATTCTGGTCTAAAGGTCCGCTGTCTGAAAAGATAATCCAAAAGGTCCTTTTTGACAATATCCATCTTCTTATTTCTTTCAATATCCTGGCGAATAATTTCAGAACCGGCATTGCTTGTCCCGATAATGATGGTACTTTTGAAATCAACCTTTCTGCCCCGGCCGTCGGTTAGATAACCCTCATCCAAGACCTGTAAGA
>JAUWYS010000008.1 GCA_030615715.1 bacterium | reverse complement strand
TTAAAAAGACAATCAAAGGACTTGAAGGTTTTGGAAGTTGTTCGCCAATTTTTGCCAAGACCTTTTTGCTTTCTTCTGACTGACCAGAGTCGATTTGGCTCTCTTTTTCTCCGAAAGTTTCTGAGGGCTCGGTTTCTAGAGCTTCAGGAATTGTAATAATGTTAGTTTCCCCAGGAGTTAAAGTTTCACTCCAGGCCCAGCCAGTTGAGATTCTGTTAAAAGATTGTCCCAGAGGAGCTTTGGGGTAATTCACTTTGTGAACAACTTCGCCATTTGGGTCTAAAAGCTCCAAGCCATCGCCACTGTTTTGCAGGGTGATTTTGGTTTTGGGTCTCAGCAAAACCAAAAAGGCATTTGAGCCAATTTTTATTCCTTCGGAGAGGGTATGGGTTTTGGTTGCCCCGACCATATCTCTAATCTGCCAGCCAGAAAGAGCAACCTCAAAATTATTTCCATTAAAAATCTCAATCCATTCATTTTCAGCGTCAGCGCCCTCGGGCGAAGGTAAGATTTCACTGATAAAGATATTTGAGGGATAAACTTTTGGTTCTGGCTCGCTTGGAGGAGTTTCAAAGGAGGGAGGAGGAGAGATAGGCTCTGCTTCTTTAGGTCTTTCTTCGGAAGGCGGGGCGGGAACTTGACTATTCTTAGCTTTAGGCGTTCCACCAGGATCTCTGCTGGTTTGCCAATTTGAGGAATCACTTCCCGAGAGCAAAGGATTTTTTCTCTCCATGGTTTTTTTGGAAGCATTGTCTCCTGTAAACCAACCCTCCGAACAATCTATCTCATCAATTGTTCTGTCTCTGTTATCAATTAGTTTCAGATATTCGCCTTCATTTTCCAAAGCGCCTCGGTAAATTAAATCAGCAGTAATGTTTGGCACCGTTTCATCATCAGTTCTTTCCAAAAGAAAAAATCCCCTAGCAGGGATTTCACCTTTTAAATCAATTTTTGGAGTGCCGTCTTCGCTAATTAACCTCCAACCCTCCAAATTTAGAGCATCAGTTGAATTATTATAAAGTTCAATCCACTCGTCGCTATAGGATTTTTCAGTGCCCATCCAAACCACCTCATTAATAACCACAGTCAAAGAATCAGCAGCCAGAACCCAAGAAAAGGGGACAGAAAGCAATAGAAATATTACAATAGCTTGCATTGAGAATCCTTAAACCTTATGCCTAAGTACTGAAAGGCAAGTTTGGTGGCTATTCTCCCTCGGGGAGTTCTCTCAATAAAGCCGAGCTGCATTAAATAGGGTTCGTAAATATCCAGGATGGTGTCTTCTTCTTCACTGGTGGTGGCGGCTAAAGCTTGGAGACCAACCGGCCCTCCGCTGAATTTTTTAATAATTGCCTCCAGGATTCTTCTGTCGGCTGAAGTCAGTCCCAATCCGTCAATTTCCAAAGACCTTAGAGATTCTTGGGCAATCTCTTCGGTAATCTCACCCTTTCCTTTAACCTGGGCAAAATCTCTTACTCTCTTCAAAAGGTGATTGGCGGTTCTTGGGGTGAAGCGAGAAGATTTGGCAATAATTTTTAGAGATTCTCTGTCGGCTGTGGTATTTAAAATCCGGGCTGACCTTTCAAGAATCTTTTCAATGTCTGTCAGCGTATAGAAGTTCAAGCCAAAGGTTGCTCCAAACCTCGACCTTAAAGGCCCCGAGATAAGAGCCAACCGGGTGGTTGCTCCGATTAAGGTAAATCTGGGAATCTCCATTTCCATGGTCCGAGCCATCGGGCCCTTTCCCAAAATCAGGTTTAATTTAAAGTCCTCCATGGCTGGATACAAATATTCTTCAATGACTCGGTTAAGACGATGGATTTCATCACAGAATAAAATACTCCCTTCTTCCAAATTGGTTAAGATGGCTGCCAGATCACCAGCCCTTTCAATGGCCGGTCCCGAAGTAACCTTGATGTCACTTCCTATTTCTTTGGCCACCAGATAGGCAAGAGTTGTCTTCCCCAGGCCAGAGTTCCCGTAAAAAAGCAGGTGTTCGGGAATCTGTTTTCTTTGTTTGGCAGCAGTAATGATAATTTCCAGATTCTCTTTTGTCTTTTTCTGCCCCACGTATTCTTCCCAGAACTTAGGCCTTAAAGTCAGATCCAAGACATCTTCTTCTGATTTATTTTGTTTTTCTTCCATTGGGATTTTTACCCCCACACCTACCAAGTAGGTAGTGGGGGTTGACATAAATTAAAAAATATAGTACAATAAGTATTAGCCCGAGACCAAATTAGGAACTTTTTTTTGAATAGGCACCTCGGCTCCGCTTGGGTGTTCCCGAGAAAAGCTCTGTGCTTGGAGACAATCTAAGACGTGGCCTCGGGCTTTTTTTTGTGGATATTTTCTGACTACACAAAAATCAAGGTTCTGCCCAAGCAGGTTCTTATTTTTTCCCGGCTACTCTGTTCACTTCCTCAATGGTAGTTAGTCCCTGAATGGCTTTAAGTAAGCCGTCTTTTCTCATGGTAACCATTCCCTTTTTCTCAGCCATTTTTCTTAAAGCTGAGACAGAAGGAGATTTCAAAATAAAGTCCTCCATTTCTGGGTCCACCAGGAAAAATTCAAAGATTCCTATTCTCCCCCGATAGCCGGTAGCATTGCAGCTCTGACAACCCTTAATTTTTGGGATTTTTAAATTATTTAGGGGAGGGAGCTTTATCTTCTTGGGTAAAGATTTCAACTCCTTTTTTATCATGACCTCTTCTGACTTACTCAGTTTTTCAAGCTTAACACATTTTTTACAAACTTTTCTGACTAACCTTTGGGCCATGGCCGAATTGATGGCTGGAGCAATATTGACTGGTTTTTCTCCCAGGGCCTGAAATCTTGCCACCGTACCCGCAGCATCATTGGTGTGCAAAGTTGAGAGAACCAAATGGCCGGTTAAGGCGGCTTGCAGGGCAATTTTGGCTGTTTCAAAGTCCCGAATTTCTCCCACCAAAATTACATCAGGGTCTTGCCTGACAATGGCGCGCAGTCCCGTGGCAAAATCATATCCTCTTTTGGGATTAACCTGGGTTTGAGAGATTCCCTCCAGATGATACTCAATAGGGTCTTCAATGGTGATGATTTTGATTTCAGGATGCTGAATTCTTTTTAGAACGGCATAAAGAGTGGTCGTTTTCCCGCTTCCGGTGGGACCTGTCACTATAATCATCCCGTTTGGTCTTTGGATTTCTTTTTTAAAGTCCTCAAGCATATCTTTCCTTACTCCCAAATCTTCAATCTCAATCAAACTTTTTGGGTTCAAAATCCTCAGGACGATTGTCTCTCCGTACTCGGAAGGCAGGGTGGAAGCCCTCACTTCAATGGGGACTTTTTCCAGGAGAATGGTAAATCTGCCGTCTTGGGCTTGGTCGGTGACGTTCAGCTTAATCCCGGAAAGCAGCTTTATCCTGGAGAGCAAGCTCTGATATATTTTCAATTCAAGATAGAGTACGTCGTGTAAGACCCCGTCTACCCTAACTCTCATTTTTACTTTCTTCTCCTCTCGCTCAATATGGATATCGGAACTGTCAAGATTGATGGCCCCTGCCAAAATAACTTCCAGAATTTGAGTTACTTCCTTAGGTAAGTTCTCTTTAACAACCTGGCTGAAACCTGAAATGTTTTTTACCTCCTTGGCTATTTGGCTGAAAGTTTTTTGGGATATGGTTACTTGGCCGGTAATTTTCTCTGGCATATTAAATAAAACTTAATATTTCATCTTTGACTTTTTGAAGGTCAGGTTCTTCAACAACAAAAAGAACCCCGTCTCCTTTTTGCTCTCCGACGAACTTTTCCAATATTTTCTCAATCATCTTTTTGCTTGGTGAATAAAAAACTCCCCGAGTCAGAGATAGAGAGTTTGAACTTTCCCAAAGGACCAAGAAATTTTGAAGAGGAAAGAGAGAAGAACTTAGCTTGCTCAGGGTAAACCTTAAGTCTAAAGCTGAAGCCCCGGCTTCCGAAAAATCTTCTCTGGTCAGGATAATCCAGGCAAGAGATTTATCCTCTGAGAAATTTACCTTGCCCAGAACTCTCCCGAAGAGCCGCAGCGAGGTTTCCCCTCCCAGGCCGTAAAGCTGAGAGGTTATCTTTTTGAAATCTGCTCCCTTCTCAATCAGCAAACTTGCCTTTTGAAAGGTCTGCTCATCAAGTTTGGGGTCTTGGAAATTGGAAGTTCCTTGGATTATGCCAGCCAGCAGGCAATTTGAGATTTTTTCATCAAACAAGTTCTCGTCTAAGGTGCTGATTACGTCAAAAACTATTTCAGAAAAAGAGGGAACCCTTAGTTCAATTAAGTTAAGGTCGCCATAATTTTTATTGTCAAGTTGATTGTCAATATTTATCAGAAATTTCGGTTCCCCCTTTAGAAATTTTTCAACTTTTTTGAGCTCCTCGATCCCTAAAGTTATCAAGAGGTCTCCCATTCCCAAGGGTTGAGTACTAATGTTTTCTTTTTTAAGTTCCTCTCCCTCGGTTTCCAAAAAAAGAGCTAAACCATTCTCTCTTCTTTCGTAAAAAAGTTGAGAGACTTTGGTACCGGCCTGTTTAATGGAAATAAGAAAATCTGCTTTTGGAAAATTAACCTCCTCTTTTTTAACTAAAAAACTAAATTTTCTCGGATAATCTTTGGTAAGTAAATTTACATTTTTGCCTAATTTCTTTAAACTATAAAAAAGGGCTAAGATTGCTGGAAAACTGTCTTTCCTAAAATCGGGAGAGAGAAGGAGAGAGACATTTCGGGCTTTTTCAATAACCTTTTTTATCTTTTTGAGATTTTCAACCATTTTTTTCAAATTAGCCCATTTCTCTTTTAATGTCAATAAAAAAAGAACAAATATCCACCAGTCCAAGTCAAACCCAGACCCTGGGCCAGCAAATGGCCGAAGAGATTTTGAAATCTCCTCTTCAAAAAGGAGCCGTGGTGGTTGGTTTGATGGGGGATTTAGGGGGCGGCAAAACAACTTTCTTAAAGGGCTTTGCCAGGGGTCTTGGCATCAAAAAGAAAATTCTCAGCCCCACCTTCATTATTTTCAAGCGATTTACCATTTACCCTGCGTGGGTCAAAGGAACTTTACCATTTACTAATTTCTACCACATCGACTGTTACAGAATTAAAAAATCCAAGGAAATTTTAGACCTCGGTTTCCAAGAGATTATAACTGACCCAAAAAACATTGTTTGTATTGAGTGGGCCGATAGAATCAAAAAGATTTTACCAAAAGAAAGCATATTGCTGAAATTCAAATTTAAAGGTAAAAATAAAAGAAGGATAACTTTAATTCCAGCTAAATAAAATGAGTCAAAAAAAGCGTTTAGTCGTTATTGACAGCAATTCTTTAATTCACCGAGCTTACCACGCCTTACCTCCCTTAAAGACAAAAAAGGGAGAGTTGATTAGTGCTGTCTATGGTTTTTGCTTAATTTTTTTGAAAGCGCTGAGAGAGCTTGAACCAGATTTTGTGGTGGCCACCTTTGATTTACCAGGTCCCACCTTTCGTCATAAAGAATTTAAAGAATACAAAGCAAAAAGACCTGCTGCCCCCCAAGAACTCTATGAGCAGATTTCCAAAGTAAAAGAGGTACTTCGGGTTTTTAAGGTGCCAGTTTTTGAAAAGCAAGGTTTTGAAGCCGATGACCTCATTGGAGCCATTGCCACCGCCGCCCCCCAAAAGCAGATTTTCCCGAAATTGGAGGTTATTATCTTAAGCGGCGATTTAGATACCTTACAATTAGTCAATCCTCAAACAAAAGTTTATACCATGAGGAAGGGAATTAAAGATACTGTTTTGTATGACGTTGAGAAAGTTAAAGAAAGGTATCAGGGAGTTAGCGCTTCCCAACTCCCAGACGTTAAGGGCTTGAAGGGAGATCCTTCTGATAATATTCCTGGGGTTACCGGGATTGGCGAAAAAACAGCCATTCAATTAATTAAGGAATTTGGGACTTTGGAGAATCTTTACCAGGAACTTGAAGGAGAAACAGAGAAATCCAAACAAATAAAAGAAAATATCCGAAAAAAATTGAAAGAATATAAAGAACAAGCCTTTATCTCAAAAGCATTAGTCCAAATACGATGCAATGTTCCGATAGATTTTAAATTAAAAGATTGCCAATTCGGGAAATACCGCCCAGAAAAAGTTGCTGAAGTTTTTAAGAACTTTGAATTCTATACCCTGCTCAATCGTCTTCCTTCACCCTCAACCAAGACCTCTCTTGGACAGAAGACGTTAATAAAGGAGGAGGACGAGCAAGAAAAAATTGAGAAACTTTTTCAAGAGGGAGTTTTTTCAAAAAAAATCTACCAGATTGAAAAAACTTTGGTCCCGGTGGTGAAAAAAATGGCAGAGAGAGGAATTAAAATAGATCTGAAGGCGCTGGGAATTCTTTCTAAGAATTTAGCATCTAGAAGTAACAAGGTAGAAGAGAAAATCTACCAGCTTGCCGGGAGTCAGTTTAACATCAATTCACCCCAACAATTAGCTGAGGTTCTTTTTGAAAAATTAAAGATTCCCTTCAAAGGCATTAAGAAAACTCCGGGAGGTGTTCTCTCTACCGGGGCTGAAGAACTTGAGAAACTAAAAGATGCTCACCCGGTTATCAATTTAATTTTAGAATACCGAAAACTTTTCAAATTAAAGTCCGGCTTTGTAGATGCTTTGCCAAAAATGGCAGAACCCAAAGATGGGAGAATTCATCCTCGTTTCCATCAACTGGGTACGGTGACTGGAAGGATGAGTTGTTCAGACCCCAATCTTCAGAATATCCCAATTAAGGGAGAGATTGGCAGGGGGATCAGAAAATGTTTTGTTCCAGAAGATGGCTTTAAATTTGTTTCAGCTGATTATTCGCAAATGGAATTAAGAATTGCCGCTTCGGTGGCGGGTGATAAAAGAATGAGAGAGATTTTTCAAAAGGGAGAAGACATCCATCAATTGACCGCCAGCCAAATTTACCAAATTCCCCCAGAAAAAGTTACCGAAAAAATGAGAGAGTTTGCCAAGACTTTGAACTTCGGAATTTTGTATGGCATGGGAGTCAGGGGGTTCGCCCAAAGGACAGGCATTTCTCAAGCGGGAGCCCAAAAATTTATTGACCAGTATTTTAAAAAATTCCAAGGCATTGAGAAATATGTCAAAGATTCTCTCCAGGAAGCAAGGAAGCTTGGCTATGTTGAGACAATTTTTGGCAGAAAGCGATTCTTGTCAGAAATTAACTCAATTGACCCCAGATTAAAAGCCCAAGCTGAAAGGATAGCCATTAATATGCCGATTCAGGGGAGCTCAGCCGATATTGTCAAAATGGCCATGGTTGAACTTGGCAAGAAGGGGATTGTTAATGCTGATTGCAAATTGATTTTACAAATCCATGATGAATTACTTTTTGAAGTCAGAGAGGATAAGCTGGAAGAGATTGCTCCAAAAATTAAAAAAATTATGGAAAATATCTTTCAGTTTGAAGTTCCTCTGAAAGTAGATTTGAAAATCGGGGATAATTGGAAAGAATTAGCTCCTGTGTTAAGATAAAATAAACTTAAAATCATAAAATATGACAGATCGCCTGATAGTTTTTCTCAACATTATCATTTGGCTGGTGCTAGCTTTTTTGGCCTATTTGAAATACAAGAAAACGGTTAAGGACCTGAAAAAGACCCAAGAGGCCCTGGAGGAATCAAAAAAAGTTTTAGAGGTTCAGGTAAGAGCCAGAACTCAACAGTTGAGAGAGCAGGCTGAGAACCTGAGAGAAGAGAACGAGAGAAAAACAAGGGACTTGAAACAACGATTAAAAGAACTTGAAAAATTTCATCAGGTGAGCGTTGGCAGAGAATTGAAAATGGTAGAGCTAAAACGAAAGATTAGGAAAATGGAAGTTCAGTTACGAGAGACAGACCTGGCCATAAAAAAATACGCTGGAAAATCAAATGGCTCCAAAACTAAACAAAATAAAAAATCAAACAGAAAGTCCTGAGGAGGAAACTCCCAAAAAAGAATTTGAAGAACTCAGAGGAACTCGAGAAGCTTTACTTAACATTCTTGAGGATGTCGAAGAGGCCAGAAAGGAGGCAGAAGAAGAAAGAGATAAAACTTTAGCCATTATTGAGAACTTTCCAGAGGGCCTCTTATTCTTTGGCGGAGAAAACGAACTTTCCTCAATTAACCCAAAAGCTCGGGATTTCTTCAACTTGGAACCCGAGAACATATTAGGGAAAGATATCGGGGCTTTGAGAAAAATTTCTTCTCTCCAACCCTTAATGGAAATTTTAGGAGAGGAACTTGAGGTTTATCAAAAAGAATTGAAAATAAGAGAGGGTCTGGTTCTTGAGGTATCTACCATTGCCATCACCAGTGCCGAAGAGAAAGTCGGAGCGCTGGTTATTTTGAGAGATGTCACTCGAGAGAAAATTATTGAAAGATTAAAAACCGAATTCGTCTCTATCGCCGCCCATCAGTTAAGAACCCCCTTGTCAGCCATAAAGTGGACCCTGAGAATGATTTTGGATGGAGATTTGGGAGAGATTCAGCAAGAACAAAGAAAATTCCTTGAAGGAACCTATGGGAGCAATGAAAGGATGATAAAATTAATTAATGACCTTTTGAACGTAACCAGAATTGAGGAGGGAAGATTCCTTTACGATATCAAAAGCCAAGATATAATTGACATAGTAAAGAAAGTGATTGACTCCCTGAAACAAATAGCCAAGAGAAAAAGAGTGAAGTTTAGCTTCAAAATTCCCAAAAAAGAAATCCCCCAAGTGGAAGTTGATTCAGAGAAAATTTCCCTGGCCATCCAAAACTTAGTGGATAATGCCATTCATTATACAAAATCGGGTGGGGAGGTAAAAGTTTCTCTCAGTTATTCCAAAAAAGAAAAGCAGATTCTGTTTTCGGTCAAAGACACTGGCATTGGCATTCCCAAAGAGCAGCAGCGGAGAGTATTTACCAGATTTTTTCGAGCAGCCAATGCCATCAGGGCAGAAACCGAAGGGACAGGTTTGGGGCTTTTCATTGCCAAGAACATCGTTGAGGCTCACGGCGGTAAAATTTGGTTTGAATCAGTGGAGAATAAGGGAACCACATTTTATTTCACGTTGCGGGCTTGACCTGGCTGTTTTAAAGAGATAAAATAGAAAAAGAAAAAGGTTAAAGTCTTTGTCTAACAGACAAAATTGGTAATTATGGCTAAAAAAATTTTAATCATTGAGGACGAAGAAATAATCCACAGTTTATTACAGAAGAAGCTGACCGAAGAGGGTTATCAGATTTCAATTGCCAAGGATGGAGTTGAGGGAATGGAGAAAATGAAAGAAGCAAAACCCGACTTGATTTTGCTTGATATTATTATGCCCCGCAAGGGAGGATTTGAGGTAATGGAGGAGATGCAAGGGGACGAGAACCTGAAAGGCATTCCAATAATTGTTATTTCCAATTCTGGCCAGCCAGTGGAGATAGACAGAGCCAAGGAATTAGGAGCAAAAGATTGGCTGATTAAGACCGAATTTGATCCCCAAGAGGTACTTGAAAAGGTTAAAAAACAAATCGGCTAAAACATATGGCTCAAAAAATATTAATCGTTGAAGACGACAAATTCTTAAGGGAACTCATTGCCAGAAAACTCACCCAGGAGAATTTTACGATTTCCGAAGCAGTTGATGGAGAGGGAGGGCTGAAGAAAATAAAAGAGGAGAAGCCAGATTTGGTTTTACTTGATTTGATTTTGCCTGGCATTGATGGTTTTGAGGTATTAGCCAAAGTGAAAGACGACCCGGCCTTAGCTTCCATCCCGGTGATTATCCTCTCCAACTTAGGACAGCGGGAAGACGTGGAAAAAGGAATGAAACTTGGAGCAGTGGATTATTTGGTCAAAGCTCACTTTACTCCCAATGAGATTATCGAGAAGGTAAAGACAGCTTTAAAGTAAGCAGAAAACATGCCCGAGCTCCCAGAAATAGAGACAATTAAAAGGGAGCTTTCCTGTGAAATTGTTGGTAAGAAATTGGAGGGAGTTAAAATAACTGGGGTGAGGCGTCGAGCTAAGCTCTTAATGATTGACTTAGCTGATGGCACCAGTTTAGTTTTTCACTTAAAATTAACAGGCCAGTTGCTCTTAAATGCCAAGCCCGGGAAATATACCAGGGCTGTTTTTAAATTCTCCGATGGAACAAACTTAGTTTTTAATAACGTCAGGAAGTTCGGCTGGTGGAAAAGGGTTAAGGATACCTCAGAAATTGAGAAGAATTTCGGGCCCGAGCCCTTGACTAAAGATTTTACCTTAAGAAAGTTTAAGGAGATGCTTAGCCGCCGAGCCAAGGCAAAGATTAAACCTTTGTTGATGAACCAGCAATTCATGGCTGGTATAGGCAATATTTACAGTGACGAAATCTTGTTTGCTTCAGGGGTGAGACCGAC
>JAUWYS010000019.1 GCA_030615715.1 bacterium | reverse complement strand
TCAATAATGTTCTTCAAATAACTGGCTATGCCGCACATTATCGGAGAATAAGTTGAAATAAAGGTTATCCTCCTCTTATTATTTCCTCCCATATAGTTATTATTTTACAATTTCCTGCTCAATTTTCAATAGTCTATTATATTTTGCTATTCTTTCGCCTCGGTTTGGGGCGCCAGCCATTGTCCAGCCAGCTCCCAAACCGACGGCTAAGTCAGCAATAAAATCATCTCTTGTTTCGCCCGAACGATGTTTAACAAAAACTTTCCATTTGTTTTTGCTAGCTAATTTAGCCGCTTCAATTGTCTCAGTTACAGTGCCAATTTGATTGGGCTTTAAAATCAAACCATTACAAGCTTTCTTTTTTGTTGCTTTCTTAATTCTCTTAAGATTGGTAGCCAAAAGGTCATCCCCAATAATGGTAACCTTTTTGCCAAGTTTTTTGGTAATTTTCTGAAAACCCAACCAATCTTCTTCTGAAAAGGGGTCTTCTAAAGCTTCTATTGGATATTTTTGGCAAAGTTTTAAATAAAAATCTAAAAGCTCTCCCCTATTTAATCTTCTTTTTTCAAAATAATATTTTCCTTTTTTAAAAAAAGAGGCGGCGGCGACATCCAGAATAATTTTTATTTTCTTTTTTTGCCCCACTTTCATTAATAAATCCAGAGCTTCTTCGGTTTTTTTGATGGGAGGGGTAAAAGCTCCTTCCATCCCTAGCTTTACTGCTTTCTTTCCATATTTTTTAGTTAAAATCTTTCTTAAAATATGATAAATTTTAGTTCCAACCCTGAATTTATCTTTAAAAGACTTTGCTTTAATAAAGCCCATAAATTCTTGGATATCTAAACCTCCTCTACCGTGGAGTCCACCTTCTAAATATAAAATGCATGGGGTAGGAAGAATTGGTTTTGTTCCAGCAATTTTTGAAATCCATTTCCATAAAGGTAATTTTTTAGCTGCACTTCCAGCACGGCAAACAGCCATTGATACTCCCAAGATGGCATTGGCTCCCAGCTTTGACTTGTTTTTTGTGCCATCAAGCTCAATTAAAATCTGGTCAATTTTTTCCTGCTGAGAAACATCCTCTCCTTTAAGCTTAGAGGCTAAAATCTTTTCAATATTGGCCACTGCTTTCAAAACCCCCTTACCCAAAAATCTTTTGCCTCCATCTCTCAACTCTACCGCCTCATATTTTCCCCGGGAAACTCCCGAAGGGACGGAAGCCCTAAAAAATCCCTGTTCAGTTTCCACCTCTGCTTCAACCGTGGGCTCTCCTCTTGAGTCCAAGATTTCCCTGGCTTTAATTTTTTTTATTTTTGCCATAGCTATTTTAATTTTTCTAAGTAATCGTAAGCGGCTAAAGCAGCTCGACAGCCCTCCCCAGCCGCAATGATAATTTGTTTCCATTTGCCATCGTTAACGTCGCCTGCCGCAAACATACCAGGGGTTGAGGTCTGGCACGTTTGAAAATCAACTTTTATCTCATCTTTTTCGTTAAAGTCAACCAAATTTTTGACAAAAGCGGTAGCTGGCACTGAACCAATTTGAACAAAAACTCCATCAATGGGCACCTGAAAGGTTTTGCTGGTTTTCAAGTCCTGATAAACCATATCCTGAACTTTGTCCTTCCCTTCAATTTTTTTGAGTTCTTTATTTAAATGGACCTGAATCTTTGTTTCTTTTTTTACCTGTTCTTGTAAAAGTTCGTCCGCTGTTATTTTATCTGACCTCTCAAAAATAAAAATTCTTTTGGCGTATTTTGCCAGGTCAAGCGCCGCCTCAAACCCAGCATTGCCTCCCCCAATCACCGCCACACTCTTATCCTTAAAGAACGGGGAGTCGCATATTGAACAGTACGATAGACCCTTACCGATAAATTCCTTTTCTCCGGGAACTTCCAAAGGCCTTGGGTCACGGCCAGTGGTTACAATAACTGATTTGGTTAAAAATTTTTCCCCTTTTTCCGTTTTTACCAAGAAATTCTTTTCAGATTTCTCAACTTTAGAGATTTTTTCACCTTCCTTAATTTCAATCTCAAATTTCTTCAAATGGTCTTTAAACTTCCCTATCAAATCCTGGCCAATAATTCCGAAAAAACCCGGATAATTGTCAACCTGTCCCGTTCTGCCAACCTGACCTACAAAATCTTCGGTGATTAATAAGGTTTTTAATTTTTTCCTGGCAGCGTAAATACCCGCTGTGATACCAGCGGGTCCTCCACCAATGATGATTAAATCGTAAAGATTATTATTTACCATTTACTATTTACTGTATTGCTTCGGGAATGGCTTCAATCAAATCAGTGGCCACTAAACTTGGGCCAAACTTCTTGGCAGCTATCTCACCTGCCCTGCCATTAATGAAAGCTCCTGCCTGAGCTGCCAAAAATGGTGCTACCCCTTGAGCTAATAAACTCCCGCAAATCCCAGCTAAGGTATCACCTGTTCCTCCAACGCTTAAGTAAGGAGAACCCGTCTCATTGACCGCCACCTCCTTACCATCAGAAATGATGTCTTTCTTCCCCTTAAGTAAGATGGTGCAACCCATTCTGCCAGCTTCCTCTTTTACTACTTTCACTTTCTCTTCAAAGGGTAAATCTTTGACGTCTTTTCCGGTTAAAGCAAGGAACTCAAAAGTATGGGGAGTCAGCAAGGAATTCCTTCCTTTCAAAATTTCAGGGTTTTTGGCAATAGCGTGAATCCCGTCAGCGTCAATGACTGCCTGGATTTTGGATTGCCGCAGATACTCCTTCACCGTCTCTTTGGTCTCTTCCGACCTACCCAGGCCTCCACCAATAACCACCGCTGTTTTATCTCCAGCAACCTGCTTGGCTCCCTTACTCATGGAAATTAAGGTTGGTAAGTCCTCCTGGTCTAACCAGGTTCCTTTTAAAGGGTAAGCCGCTAAATTGGGAGAGAAAGAAGCAATGATATCAGCGGCTCTCCGGGGAGCCAAAATCTGAACCATATCCACCCCACTCCGGAAAGCCGCCATAGCTGCCAGGGCCGGTGAGCCAGAATAAAACTGTCCGCCTCCAATCACCAACAAGAGCCCAAAATCATATTTGTGCACTTCCGGGGTTCTTTGCGGATAAATCTTTTTTAAAATGTCTTTGGTTATTTTAATCATAAGTTTAAACGTGAGCTAAGCAACATTTTTTTAGCATGGGCGTGGGGGTGGGGGCGCTGAAAAAATGTTGGGTTAGCGAACGATTATTTAAGTTTTTTTAGGAACTCTCGGAGAATGGGGCCAAACTCTGGATGCTTCAAACAGAGATAGAAATTTGACTTCAGCCAACCAACTTTATTGCCGCACTCAAGCCACTCTCCCTCAAGCTCACATCCATAAACTATTTTACCATCTTTAATCATCTTTTTTAAGGCCTCTGCTAAAATGAGCTCCCCATTCTCGTTTGGTCTAATTTTTCGCAAATAATCAAAGGTAGTGGAATTTAAAATATACCTTCCAACGATTGCCAAATCCGAGGGAGCTTCTTCCAGAGAGGGTTTCTCAATAATATCTTTAATTTTGTAAAGACCGTGGGCGATTTTCTCAACTTCAACTACTCCGTAAAGGGGCAGTTTTTCTCTGGAAACTTTTTTCAAGCCAACCACTGGTTTTTCAGATGTTTTAAAAATTTTTGCCAATTGTAAAATGGCAGGCGTTTTAGCTTCAATTATGTCGTCGGGGAAAAGGACGGCTGTCGGCTCTCTCGCCCCTCTTTTTACTCTCAATAAAGCATCACCATCTCCACGGGGCTCGGGTTGCTGAGAACAAGAAAAAGAGAGCTCAGTAAATTCTCCATTGATTCTTTTTAATTCTTTCAGTAAACCTTTTTTATCTCTCTTTCTTAGAATTTTTTCAAGTTTCAAATCCTTCCTGAAAAAATCCAGAATCACCTTATTTCTGTCAGAAAGAACAAAAACAATGCTTGAGATACCAGAAGCTTTGGCTTCTCTTACCGCATAACTTATCAGGGGTTGGTCGGTTAGGGGTAAAAGTTCCTTGGGCAAGGCCTTGGTTAAAGGCAAGAATCTTGTGCCCAAGCCAGCCGCCAGGATAATGGCTTTTTTGATTTCCGTAGTATTACTATTTACCATTTACTATTTACTATTTACTTATCTCATTTCATTTTTCTCCTCAAAAATGAGGGAATTTCCCATTGGGTTTCTCGTTCTCGCTCTTTCTCTTCCGCTTCCTTTTCAGCTTTCTTTATTTCCAAACCGGTTCGACGAACCTTGCTCCGTACCGAGCTCCGACTGGTTTGGGGCTTAACTTTTTTCCCTTTGCTCACAGGAGTGGATACCGTGACCTTAATCAACTTTGCTTTCTTCTTGCCAGCCCCCTTACCCAGCGTCCGGGACGCTGTGGGTTCAGTTTTCTTCTCTTCCTTTACTTCCTGCAAACTTTCCCCCACCCCCAAAAGGGTAATCTTGAATTTTCTGGCATACTTTGAATTTTGGGAAATCCCGAAAATAATTTTCGCTTTGGGATTGAGTTCGGAAATTGCCTGGCTTGCCTCCTCAACTTCTTTCAGCCCTAAATCCTTTCCACCGCAGATGTTAAACAAAATTCTCTTTGGGGACTCCAGCTGGAAATCTTGCTCAGCAAAAAAAGGACTCTCAAAAACTTCCTTAATCGCCTCCTCCACCCGATTGGGACCCTGCCCTAAACCCTGGCCAAAATAAATCACCCGCCCTCTTCCCTTCAAAATCGTCCGCAGGTCAGCAAAATCAATATTAATCAGTCCGGGAGTTGAAATCATCTCAATCAAATCCCTTAGATAGTCAATTAAAACCTGGTTCAGTAAAGATAAGGCCTTTTTTAAGGGAGTTTTTTTATCACAGAGTTTAAAAATTTTCTCATTAGAGAGAACCGCCGTACCGGACAAACTCTCTCGCAGGTCCTTCAGGGCGTTTTTGGCAAGGTGTATTTTTTTCTCACCCTCAAAACTGAAAGGTAAAGTAAAAATCCCCAGAGCAATGTTTTTCTGGTTCTGGCAGGCCTCGGCAAAAACCAAAGAAGCCCCGGAGCTCACTCCCCCTCCCAGGGAAGCCACCAGAATAGAAAGATCCTGTCCTTTGAAAATTTTCTCAATTTTTTCTCGTTGTTTTTCAGCAGCTCGCCTTCCTAAATCAACGTTCATTCCCGTTCCCAAACCATAAGTTAAATCTTCGCCAAACTGAAAAGTTCTTACTCTTCTGGGAATTTTCTTGAAAGTCCTTTGGTCCGTGTCAGCCACCAAAAAACTCACTCCCTTCAAACCCTTGACCATCTCAGAAACAATGGAAGCTCCCCCACCACCAATGCCAACCACCCTAATCTTAATTTTCCGTGGTTTAAAGGGAGACTCTTTTTTCTTTACAGGTTTTTTTGTTTTCTTTTTACTGCTTACCATTTACTATTTATTCTTTAAGTTCCTCTATTTTCCTCATCACATCCTCATTACCCGGGTTGAGCTCCAAAACTTTCTCAAACTCTTTTAGGGCGGCTTCTTTCTGGTCGCTTCTCTCGTAAGCCAAGCCTAGAGAGTAATGGGCATTAGCGTGATTGGGAGCAAATCTTATTATCTGCTGAAAGAGGTCAATGGCTTCATCTACTCTGTCGGAATTGTAATAAAGTCGGCCCAGCTGGAAAAGGACTTCGGTGCTAAAGGGATAAAGTTGGACCAGGGTTTCCAGCCTTCTTATCGCCTCCTCTGTCCTCTGCTCGCTCTCGTCCAACAAGCTGAGCTGTAAGTTGGCATCAAGATACTCTGGCATTAATTCAACGGCTCTGACAAACAACTCCCTGGCCTCTTGCGCTTTATTTTCAATCACCCTGAGTTTCCCGAGCTCGGTCAAAAGAACCGGGTTTCTCGGCTCCAATTCTAAGGCATTTTCAAAACTTTTAGTCCCCCACTCCAAAGCTCCCTGAGCCACTCCCCTAATATCGCGATAGATAACTCCTAGGGTCTCCTGAGCTGCCACGCGATTGGGGCTGGCTTCAGTTGCTGCTTTTCCTTCCCCGACCGCCAAGGCCACCATATTCCCGATGACCTGATTGTCGGGCTGCGGTTTGGCGGCTTCTTGAGCGAATCTCTGGAGATAACTCCTGGCCAGAACAATGCGGTAAGTGGTTCTCTTTCTATCAAGCCGGGTTGCCTCTTCCAGATTCTTGAGATTCTGGGTGGGATTTGTCAGATAACTTTTGTAATTAACGTCAGCCAAATAATATTTTCCCAGGTTGAAAAAGCAAAAAGCAAAACCAATCAAGACCACCCAAAAGATGACGCTAAAAATCAAACCAACTTCTGGAAAATCCTTGAAAGAATAAACTTTCTCCTTGGGAATGCGGCCCCAGGAAACCACCATCAGACCCAAAAACAACCAGAAGCTGAAGCCAAGAACAGTATTCTGATAAAAAACGAACTGACCAATCA
>JAUWYS010000031.1 GCA_030615715.1 bacterium | reverse complement strand
CCCAAGGGAAATTTAGGCGTTGATATTGAAAACGATTTCAAACCAAAATATGTTATTCCTCCCAGAGCGAGGAAAAGAATATCAGAGCTCAAAAAATATCTTCCCCAAGCCGAGATTGTCATCTTAGCCACTGATGAGGATAGAGAGGGAGAAGCAATTGGCTGGCATTTAACTAAGGTTTTGAATTTGAATGCTGAGAAACCTTACCAAAGAATTGTTTTTCATGAAATAACCAAAAAAGCCATTGAGGAAGCTTTTAAGAACCCGAGAAAGATTGATATGAATCTGGTTGACGCCCAGCAAGCCAGAAGGATTTTAGATAGATTGGTTGGTTATAAACTCTCTCCATTTTTGTGGAAAAAAGTAACCAAAGGGTTGTCAGCAGGAAGAGTCCAATCGGTGGCAGTCAGATTGATCGCGGAAAGGGAAAAAGAGATTGAGAATTTCGTGCCTCAAGAATATTGGACAATCGTCGCTTCGCTCCTTAAGGCTAAAAGTAATGAATTTGAGGCGATATTAATTAAGAAAGACGGTAAGGTTATTCCCAAGTTTGGCATAAAGACAAAAGAAGAAACAGACAAAATTGTTAAAGACTTAGAGGCGGCTTTATACAAAGTAATTAGTATTGAAAAAAAAGAGATAAAAAGAAATCCTCTGCCTCCCTTTACCACCAGCTCTTTGCAGCAAGAGGCCTATTCTCGCTTGCGATTTTCAGCCAAGAAAACAATGATGGTTGCCCAAAACCTTTATGAAAGAGGATTTATCACTTACCATAGGACGGATTCGTTAAATCTTGCTGAGCAGGCATTGTTTGGTGCCAAAAAGTTTATCCAGGAAAATTATGGAAAAGAATATTGGGCTGGATTCTTAAGGAAATATAAAGCAAAAAGTAGAGTTCAAGAAGCCCATGAAGCTATCAGGCCAAGCTATCCGGACAAAATTCCCGATGACTTGAAGCTGAAAGCTAAATTGGACGACAATCAATCTCGGCTTTACGATTTAATCTGGCGAAGATTTATGGCTTGCCAGATGGCCCAAGCACTTTTTGACTCATCTCAAATTGATATCTTAGCCAAGAACTACGTCTTTAGGACAACCGGGCAGACATTAAAATTTGACGGATTTTTGAAGGTCTATTCCTTAAAGTACGAAGAAACCGAACTGCCGCCTTTAGAGAAGCAAGAAATATTAGAACTCAAAAAACTTATTCCTGCTCAACATTTCACCCAGCCGCCTCCCAGATACAGTGAGGCCACCTTAATTAAAACCTTGGAGAAAGAAGGGATTGGCAGACCCTCAACCTATGCTCCAATTTTAGATACCATTCAAAGAAGGAATTATGTCCAAAAGAATGAACAGAGAAGATTTCAGCCAACTGAAATTGGAGTTTTAGTCAATGACCTTCTGGTGGAACATTTCCCAAAAATAGTTGACCTTAAATTTACCGCTCATATGGAGGAGGACTTAGATGAAATTGCCCGGGGAAAAGAAAAATGGATAAAAACTTTGGAAGGGTTTTATCAACCCTTTGAGAAGAATTTGAAAGAGAAATATCAGAAACTTTCCAAAGAGGACTTGATAGAAAAAACAGAAAAAGTTTGTCCCAAATGCAAATCTCCTTTAATTATAAGGTGGGGGCGTTTTGGAAGATTTTATGCCTGTTCGGGATTCCCCAAATGCAAATACACCGAACCCTTAAAAAAAACAACCCTGGGAATTCACTGCCCCAAATGTAAAAAAGGAGAACTAGTTGAAAAAAGAAGTAAAAGGGGTAAATTGTTTTATAGCTGCAATCAATGGCCAGACTGTGATTTTGCTTTGTGGGATAAGCCCATTTCAGAAACTTGTCCCAAATGCGGTTCCCTTTTGGTTAGCAAAGGTAAAAATATAAAATGTTCAAATAAAGATTGTCAATTCAAAAAACAATGAGTCTAAAAGATAAAATTAAAAAAGAGTTCGGCAAATCAGAAATGGTTAGGTCAGCTCTTGATATTATTAATAAAAAGATACCTGGAAGCGATTCTTTCTTCTCCCATCTTTTGAGGACTGCTTTAATTCTAAAAGAGATGGGGGCTGATGAAGAGACAATTGTTGCTGGAATATTACACCACGTTCCAAAATCTTCTTTGTCTTCATTAAAAGCCCCTGAAGCAAAGCAGGAAGAAATCTTAAGGATAATCATAAAAAATAATCAGCTAAGAAATCTCTTTTCTTCAAGAAAGGTTTCCAAGTCAATACCAATTAAAAAATGGCAGAAGATTCTTTTGGATACCCGGGCTGGCAATCTAAGAAGGATGATTTTTGCTATTACCCAGGACTTACGACCAATCTTCGTCCTCTTAGCAGGCAGATTAGATGAAATGAGAAACTTGATAAAACATGAATCCTTAGATTATCAGCGAAGAAAGAGTCTGGAAGCCCTTGAAGTTTTATCTCCTCTGGCTTACGGAATTGGAATGGGAGAAGCCAAGGGTGAGCTTGAAGATTTGGCTTTCCCTTATCTCTATGCCAAAGAATACCAATGGCTAAGAGAGGCGGTGAAAGAAGAATACACTGAAAGAAAAAAACATCTTGAAAGGGTGAAGCCCCGTTTAATAAAAATGTTGACTGGAGAAGGAATTACCATCTTAGATATTCATGCCAGAGCCAAACATTATTTCTCTTTGTATCAAAAACTTTTGAGATATGATATGGATATTGAGAAAATTTATGACCTGGTTGCTTTGAGAATAGTTGTTTCAGATATTGAGAGTTGTTATCGAGCTTTAGGGACAATCCATAATACTTGGCCTCCCTTACCAGGTAGAATCAAAGATTATATCTCTTCCCCCAAGCCGAATGGTTACCGAGCTTTGCACAGCACTGTTCGCTGCCAAGAAGGTAAAATGGTGGAGATTCAAATTGAAACTCCTCAGATGTACCGAGAAGCAAAATATGGAGTAGCTGCTCACCTATCTTACAAGGAAAAATTTCCAAAGAGAACTTACAAACACCAGTTTTATTGGCTGGACCAGCTAAGAAAGTGGCGGGAAGAAATTCAAGATACTAAAAAAATATCAGAGTATCTAAAATCTGAATTATTTAAAGACAGAGTTTTTGTTTTCACCCCCAAAGGAGATGTCTTTGATTTACCCAAAGGTGCCACCCCCATTGATTTTGCTTATGCCGTCCATACTGAAATCGGTGACCGAGCCGAAGGCGCCAAAGTTGATGGAAAAATAGTTCACTTAAATCAGGTTTTAGAGAATGGCCAAAAAGTTGAAATTTTAACTGATAAAAACAAAACTCCTTCTTCGGACTGGTTGCGTTTTGTTAAAACAGCCAGAGCCCGTTCCAAAATTAGAAACTTTTTAGAGGCTGCCTATGGCATTTCTCCTGGAAAACCTCGAAAAACCACCTTGCGAGAGAAAGTTTCTATTATTAAAAAGATTCTGCCTCTTAAAAGAAGGCGTGAACCTCAAATTCTGGTGGCTGGAGAGTCCGGGATTTCAATAAAATTTAGCAAATGTTGCTTACCAAAATCGGGAGACCAGATTTCAGCCTTTATCACCAAGGGAGAGGGAGCTTCTTTGCACAGAATTGACTGCCAAAATCTAAAAGAACTTCAACAAAAATGGCCTCAAAGAATCGTTAAGGCCACTTGGGTTTCGGAAGAATCGAAAAAGAGTAGAAAAAGGCTTTAAATTAGGCGGAAATAGTGGTATAATATAAAAATTGAGGGGATTAAAAAGGGGATGTGTTGGAACTAGGTAGACAAAGAGGTTTCAAAAACCTCTGGACGCAAGTCCGTGTGGGTTCGACTCCCTCCATCCCCACTAGATTTATGCCTGCACATAAATTACCTGATAAAGAATTTGCGTGGACGCCTAAGCTTGCTTATGCTGTTGGGTTACTGACTACTGATGGAAATCTGAGTAAAGATGGACGTCATATAAACATGAGGTCATCTGATACTCAATTACTGAAGACATTTAAAAAATGTCTCGGTTTAACAACCAAAATAGCACGATCTAAAAATGATGGTTGGGCAACGAAGCCCTCCTACAGAGTTCAGTTTAGCAGGGTTCAATTTTACAGATGGCTATTAAAAATTGGGTTATTCCCAGCTAAAACTTATACCATAGGATCAATGAACATCCCGGACGAG
>JAUWYS010000034.1 GCA_030615715.1 bacterium | reverse complement strand
GGAAGAACTTTTAGAGTTCTTTGTAGGGATTTCGGAGAAATATGCAATTATGGCCATTGAAGATCCCTTCAGCCAAGAGGACTGGGAAGGATTTCAGAAGATTACCGAGAGCCTTGGCAAGAAAATGACTATTATTGGAGATGACCTTTTAGCGACTAATCTTCAAAGAATAAAAGAGGCGGTAGCTAAAAAGGCCTGTAACGGATTAATTCTAAAACCTAATCAAGTTGGAACAATTTCTGAAACGATAACTGCTGCTAAATACGCTATCCAGAATGGGTGGGAGGTTTTTGTTAAACACCGGGGAGGAGAAACCTGCGATGATTTTATAGCCGACCTTTCAATGGGCTTGGGTACCGGTTGGCTCATGGCAGGGGCACCCGCCCGTGGAGAAAGAGTGGCCAAATACAATAGATTATTAAGAATAGAGGAAGAAGTAATTAGTTAAACGTATGTACAAATTAGTTCTTTTGCGGCACGGGGAAAGTATTTGGAATAAGGAAAATCGTTTTACCGGCTGGACCGATGTTGATTTAACTGAAAAAGGCGTCAAGGAAGCGATTGAGGCTGGCAAGCTCCTCAAGAAAGAGGGATTGACTTTTGACCTTGCTTTTACCTCTGTCTTAAAAAAAGCAACTAAAACCTTAGATTCTGTCTTAAAAGAAATGGGGCTGGCCAATATTCTGGTGAAAAAAACCTGGAGATTGAACGAAAAACATTACGGGGCTTTACAGGGGTTAAATAAATCAGAGACAGCAAAGAGATATGGGGAAGAGAAGGTATTTTTATGGAGAAGGAGTTATGACGTGAGACCCCCCGCCCTTAAAGAAACTGATACTCGTTATCCTGGAAACGACCCTCTGTATAAGAATCTGAAGAAAGAAGAAATTCCGCTTACCGAATCGCTCCGAGATACCGAAATGAGATTGCTGCCCTATTGGGACGAGGAGATAGCGCCCGCCATAAAGCAAGGCAAGAAAGTTTTAATTGCTGCCCACCATAACAGCTTGAGAGCTTTAGTTAGATATCTTGACAATATTTCTCCTCAAAAGATACCGGAATTGAACATTCCCACGGGAATTCCTCTCTGCTATGAGCTGGATGAAAATCTGAAGCCCAAGAAACATTATTATTTAGGGGAGCCAGAGAAAGTCAAAAGAGCCGTTGAGAAGATAATAGGAGAGGGCAAGGCTTGTTAAAATAGAAAATATTTGCTAACATCAAACTATTATGAATCCAGCAAATAAAAACTTAATAATCATAGGGCTTTTAGTGGCTTGCGGGGTTTTGGCTGGAGGGTTAATTTATTCTCAGTTTGAGCTGCCCGGTAAAGAATCCTCAGCTAATCTTCTTTCAGTTGAGGAAGCAGCTAAGATAGGTTTAGATTATATCAACGAAAACCTTTTGCCCCAGGGTATTACAGCAAGCATGGTGGGAGCGCCCAGTGAGGAGCAAGGTCTTTACAGGTTTAAGATTAGGATAGGGGAGGAAGAGCTTCTCTCTTATATTACCAAAGACGGAAAAGTTCTTTTCCCTGAAGGAATTGATTTGGAATCTGAAATTTCTCCTGTTCAGGAAACCCCCGAAATCCAAGAAGAGCTTACTATAGGTAATTTCTCAGTCAGTGGGGATGAAGTTTGCCTGGAAGATGGCAAGCCAATAATTTACTTTTTTGGCTCTCAGGGCTGTCCCTACTGCACCTGGGAACATCCGATAATGGAGAGAGTTGCTGAAAAATTTACTGACTACATTTCTTTTCACAACAATATGGACACCAATGCTGATATGGATGTGTTTGGTAAATACAGCACCGGAGGAATACCTACTTTAGTTTTCGGTTGCAAATATTACCGGGTTGGCGCGGGAACACAATTAGGCGAGGAAGGGGAAGCAAAGGTCTTGACGGCTTTGATTTGCAAATTAACCGGCAGCCAACCAGCTGATGTTTGTGAGCAAGTTCAAGATTTAATTGAATAAATCAATGGCGAAAGTTAAAGTTTATAGTACCTCCATCTGTCCCTATTGCGTTGCTCTGAAAGAATTTTTGAAAGAGCGCCATATTGAGTTTGAAGAGATTGATGTTTCTGAAGATGAGACAGCCCAAAAAGAAATGATTGAGAAGTCAGGACAGATGGGAGTGCCGGTGGTAGAGATTGATGGGAAGATGGTGGTAGGTTTTGACCGAGAAAAAATTACTAAACTTTTGAAACTCAAAGAATAAGCGCTCCGCAGACCCAAAAATTTTTAATAACGAATCCCACCCTCCTCAACCCATATTAAAAATTTTTGTCTGCCTCGCGCTTATAAACCTATGACAAAAATTGCTATAAATGGTTTTGGGCGGATTGGTCGGCCAACCTTTCGAAGAATTCTTGATAAACACCCTGAGCTTGAAATGGTGGCTGTTAATGATTTGGCTCCTCCTGAAACTCTGGCTCATCTTTTAAGATACGATTCTCTCTATGGCATTTATGACAAGAGAGTGAAATTTAATGAGGATGAACTTTTAATTGACGGGACGACAGGGGGAAAGAAAGTTAAGGTTTTCGCTCAAGCTGAACCAGAAAAACTACCCTGGAAGAAACTTGGCGTTGACATTGTCTTGGAATGTACGGGGCGCTTTACTGATTCCGCAGGGGCGAAGAAGCATTTGAAAGCGGGCGCCAAAAGAGTGATTATTTCGGCTCCCTGTAAGTCAGAGGAAATTCCAACCTATCTTTTGGGGGTTAATGAGGAGAAATACAATCCCAAAAAGGATGAGATTATTTCCATGGGTTCTTGCACCACCAATTGTTTAGCGCCGGTGGCTAAAGTTTTAGATGAGAAATTTGAAATTGAAAAAGGGTTTATGACAACCGTCCACAGCTACACTAACGACCAGAGGATTTTAGATTTAGCCCATAAAGATTTAAGGAGAGCCAGAGCGGCTGCTCTAAATATCATTCCAACTACCACCGGAGCTACGGAGGCCGTTGAGAAATGTTTGCCAGGATTAAAAGGAAAGCTGGATGGTTTGGCCTTGAGGGTGCCGACTCCCACTGTTTCCATCATTGATTTTATTTGTCAGGTTAGAAAAGAAACGACAGCCGAAGAAGTAAATTATTTTTTAAAAAAAGCCTCTGAAAGAGAAGAGTTACGTGGAATTTTAGGGGTTGAGGACGTTCCTTTGGTCTCTTCTGATTACCAGGGTAATTCTTTTTCAGCTATCGTTGATTCTCTATTGACCCAGACAAAAGGTAATTTAATAAAAGTTCTGGCCTGGTACGACAATGAATGGGGTTATGCCTGTAGATTGGCTGAGATGGCTGAATACGTTGGTAAGAAATTGTAAATAGTAAATAGTAAATGGTAAACAGTAATACTCTGGGTTGAAGCTCAGGGTATTTAATTTGAGCTTTTTTATTTCTGAAATTTTTGTTAAAATAAACAAATATGAAAGAAGAAAATATAATCAAAAAAGGGGATTCGTATTTTCCCGGGGAAGAACTTAAAAAAAAGGCTCAGCTGAAAGACGCAGCGATTTATCAAAAAGCGGCCAAAGACCCGGTTAAATTCTGGGAAGAATTGGCTGAAG
>JAUWYS010000013.1 GCA_030615715.1 bacterium | reverse complement strand
CGCCCGAGGAGATTTTGACTTGGTCTCAGGGAGAGGTGCTCAGGCCCGAAACCATTAATTACCGCACCCAAAGGCCAGAAAAGGATGGTCTCTTTTGTGAAAAAATCTTCGGCCCCACCAAAGATTATGAATGTTATTGTGGTAAATATAAGGGAATCAGGTATAAGGGGGTGGTTTGTGATAGATGTGGAGTTGAGGTAACCAAAAGCCAGGTTCGCAGGGAAAGAATGGGTCACATTACTCTGGCTTCTCCCGTTTCACACATTTGGTTTTTAAGGGGAGTTCCCTCAAAGATGGGACTTCTTTTGGATATCCCTCAACAGAGATTAGAGAGGGTGATTTACTTCGCCAGTTACATTGTTGAGAAGGTGGACGAGGAGGCACAAAAAAGATTATTAAAAGAAATTGAAGAAGAGGGGAAAGAAAAACTCAGGGGTCTTGCCAAAAAGAAGATGAGCCCCCAAGAAAAAAAGAAAAAGAAAGAGAGAGAAGGATTAAAACAAAAATTAGCCCAAACCAAAGAGGAGGTCTTGTTTTTGAAACCTCTGCAAATTTTGTCGGAAAACGAGTTCCGAGAGTTTTCTTTAAAATACGGAGAGATTTTTGAGGCAGGCACCGGGTCAGAGACCTTACGCAAAATATTTGAAAAAATTAATCTTAAAAAAGAAATTGATAAATTAAAAAAAGAAATTAAGGGTTCCTCTGCTGTTGCCATCAAGAAAGATTTGCGCAGATTAAAGTTGTTCCAGGGCTTGAGTGCAGCTAAGATTCGACCAGAATGGATGTTTCTGACCCACCTACCAGTGTTAGCTCCTGACCTCCGACCAATGGTTCAATTAGATGGAGGAAGATATGCTTCCTCTGACTTAAATGACCTTTATCGGAGAGTCATCAACCGAAACAATCGGCTCAAATACTTGCTTGAAATTGCGGCTCCTGAAGTTATTGTCCGGAACGAAAAGAGAATGTTGCAAGAGGCCGTAGATAGTTTGTTGGATAACGGCATGAGAAAAGGCCAGATGACCATCGCCACCACTGGGGGGAAACGACTCTTGAAATCTTTGGCTGATATTTTAGGAGGCAAAGAGGGAAGATTCCGAAGAAATCTTTTGGGCAAGAGAGTGGATTACTCAGCCAGGTCAGTCATTACCCCCGGTCCCGAACTTCAACTTTTTCAGTGCGGTATTCCCAAGATTATGGCTCTTGAACTTGTCCGTCCCTTTGTCATCAAAAAACTTTTAGACCAGGAACTTGCCTTCAATATTCGAGGAGCTTCCAGAATAATTGACGAAGGGAGACCTGAGGTCTTCGCCATTCTGGAAGAGATAATCAAAGATAAATTAGTTTTGGTTAACCGAGCTCCCACCCTGCATAGACTTGGCATTCAAGCTTTTAAGCCAGTTTTGATTGAGGGAGAAGCCATCAGGATTCACCCTTTGGTCTGTGAGGCATTCAATGCTGATTTTGACGGAGACCAGATGGCTGTTCATCTTCCACTTTCGGTGGAAGCCCAAAAAGAAGCTCAAAACCTGATGCTGTCAACCAAGAACCTTCTCAAACCGGGTACCGGCACGCCCATTGTTACCCCCACCCAAGATATTATTTTAGGTTGTTATTATTTGACCGGAGAGCTTCCCGGAGCTCGGGGCGAGGGAAAGCTTTTTGCCAGTTTTGAAGAAGTTATCTTAGCTTATCAATTGGGTAAATTAGACCTTCGAGCCAAAATTAAAGTTCATACAGAGGGAAGAAAAATTATCAAAACAACTTGCGGCAGAATTATTTTTAACCAAAGCTTACCTAAAGGATTCCCTCCAATAAACGAACAGATTAATTCAAAAAAACTCTCCAGCATACTGGCTCGCATCATTGTTAAGTTTCCCCCGGAGGAGGTGCAAAGGGTTTTAGATAGCATTAAAGAGGTTGGTTTTGAATATGCTACTTTGTCTGGCATGAGCTGGGGAATGGATGATTTGATTGTTCCCCCTCAGAAACAAGAATTGCTCAGAGAAGCCGAGAAAGAGGTTGATTTGATAGATAACCATTACAAAAAGGGACTTTTATCTCAAAAAGAAAGGGCAGCTAAGGTAATTGAAATCTGGCATGGAGTGAAAGAAAAGGTGGAAAAATTGGTGTCTGAAACTTTGCCCAAGGACGGACCGGTCTTTTCCATAGTTGATTCTGGGGCCAGGGGCTCTTGGGCACAACCAGTTCAGATGGCCGGCATGAAGGGCCTGGTGACTTCTCCCACCGGAAGAATCATCGAGCTGCCCATTAAAAATTCGTTCAAAGAGGGATTTGACGTTTTGGAATACTTTATTTCAACTCATGGAGCAAGAAAAGGAACGGCTGATACGGCCTTGAGGACGTCAAAATCTGGTTATTTAACCAGAAGATTGGTTGACGTAGCCCATGAGATAATTATAACCTCAGAAGATTGTGGAGATGGGGAAGGCCAGGAGGTTTTCAGGGAGGATGCCATTGAAATTGACCAGAACTTTATCTTTAAGATTGCCGGAAGAATAGCTCTGGAGAACGTTAAATCTGTAGAGGAAGGAAAAATTTTAGTTAAAAAGGGAGAAATGATAGATTGGGAAGCAGCCAGAGAGATTGATAAAGCTGAAATTGAGAAAGTAAGAGTTCGCTCTCCCTTAGCTTGCCGCTCTTTGAGGGGGGTTTGTCAGAAGTGTTACGGTTGGGAAATGGGAAGAAATGAGCTCGTTTCAACCGGGGAGGCGGTTGGCGTTATCGCTGCTCAGTCCATTGGAGAGCCGGGAACCCAGTTAACCATGAGAACTTTTCACCTGGGGGGAGTTGCGGGGAGCGGAGATATCACCCGAGGTTTGCCGAGGGTTGAAGAGGTTTTTGAACTACGAGAGCCCAAGGGAGAAGCTCCCATGGCTGATGTGGAGGGTCAAGTTGCTAAGGTTGACCCAGAGAAAAGAAAAGTTTCCATAATGAGCAAAGAAAAGAAAATTTCCAAGAAACACTCTCAAAAGAGTAAAGTTGTTAAGGGAGGGGAGATTATTGAATACAACATTCCCCTTGACTCGGAAATTTACGTCAAAAAGGGTGACAAGGTAAGATTAGGGCAGTCCCTTTGTTCGGGAAATTTGAATTTGAGGAAACTTTTTAAACTTTCAGGGATTGCCGAGACCCAACGTTATATCATCAAAGAAGTTCAGAGAATTTATGCCGGGGAAGGGATAGATATTCACGACAAACACCTTGAGATTATAACCAGACAGATGTTTTCTCGGGTAAGAATTATTGATGGTGGGGACAGTTCCTGGATTCGGGGACAAACGGTCACCTCCGCTGAAGTAAGAGAAATAAACTCTCTTCTCAGAAAAGAGGGAAAGACTCCAGCCAAAGCTCAGCCAATTTTACTTGGTATTTCTCGGGTGGCTTTGACCTCAGATAGTTTTTTGTCGGCTGCCTCTTTTCAGGAGACCTCCCGGGTTTTAATTGAGGCCGCTCTTGAAGGCAGGGAAGATAAATTGCGAGGACTCAAAGAGAATGTTATAATAGGTAGACTGATACCTGCTGGAACAGGGTTCCGTAAGTAATTAGCGCTCGCTAACCCAAACATTTTTTCAGCGCCCCCACCCTCCCACACGCCATGCTGAAAAAATGTTGGTTAGCTCGCGCTTAAAAGTATAGCCCCCATGTCTAGGAAGAAAAAAAGAAAAAAGAATAAGAGGTCTCAAAACAGAGCAATCAAGCCAAAAGAAAAGTTCAAGTATCCCGTTTTGACTTCAAGATTGAAGAGGTGGATTGGGGCTATTTTAATGTTTGTCTTGGGCTCGGTCATAGCCTTTTCTTTTTTTGAGAAAGCCGGAAGAGCTGGACAGATAATTTTTAAAGGGTTAAATTTCCTCATCGGTAAAACAATATTTTTTATTCCTCTTTTGTTAATTCTGGGGGGATGGATAATTCTGAAACCCCAAAAGAAAAGGATTTTCTCACCGATTTTTTACGGGATTTTGGTTTTGATTATTGGCATTTCCGGAATTTTAGGGACTCAAAATTTAGCTGAAAATACAGGGGGCTGGCTTGGTTATCTCTTGTCCTGGCCCTTTTTAAATTATTTTGGCTTCTGGATAAGCATCATTGTCTTTTTAGCCTTAATTTTGATCGGCGGGCTGATTCTCTGGGAATTCGTGCCCAAGAAAAAGATTTTACCTGAAAAGGTTGTTGAGAAAAAGAAGAAAGAAGAAGAAAAGGGAAAGCCCGCCTTCGCTCCCGAGGGAGCTACGGCGGGTAAACCAAAATTTGAAATCAAACCGATTGAAATTCCTCAAAAGAAAAAAGAGATTACCCCAGAAGAGGAGAAAGAGGTGATGGGACAAATAAAAGTCTTGCCTCCCGAATTCCCCAGGGAAGCGAGGCTCTACAAATTTCCTCCGATTGACCTCCTGGATTTAAGAGAGGAGACGCCATCAAGCGGTGATATTGAGACAAGCTCTCTGATTATTAAAAAAACCTTGCAGAATTTTGGTATTGAGGTTGAAATGTCTGAAGTAAATGTTGGCCCGACCGTCACTCAATATACCCTGAAACCAGCTGAGGGGGTGAAGCTTTCCAAAATTATTGGTTTGAGCAATGACTTGGCTTTGGCTTTAGCTGCCCACCCCATCAGGATTGAAGCTCCCATTCCCGGCAGGGCTTTGGTGGGCATTGAAGTTCCCAATAAAATCAGAGCCAAGGTAAAGACAGGTAATTTAATTGCCTCTCCTCATTTTCAAAAATCTTCTTTTCCTCTTACTTTTTGTTTGGGAAAAGACGTCAAGGGCAGCTCCTTTTATCAGGACTTAGACAAGATGCCTCATCTTTTGATAGCCGGAAGCACTGGTTCTGGAAAAACAATTTGCCTGAACTCTTTAATTTTAAGTTTAATTTATCGCAATTCGCCCAGGATTTTAAGATTAATTTTAATTGACCCCAAAAGAGTAGAATTCCCGGTTTATAATGCTCTGCCCCACCTCTTAACCCCGGTTATTTTTAATGCCCAAAAAGCGATTAATGCCCTCAATTGGTTAATCGGGGAAATGGAGAGGAGATTTGAGATATTGCAAGAGAGCAAGACCCGAGATATTTCAAGTTACAATAAACTCTTGAAAGAAAAACCAGAAATGGCAAAACAAGGATTCATTGTTATGCCCTATATTATTTTGATTATTGACGAATTGGCTGACCTGATGGCTTCTCGGGGCAGAGAGGTGGAGGCTGGCATTGTCAGGTTGAGCCAACTTGCCAGGGCCGTGGGAATTCATCTGGTGGTGGCCACCCAACGACCATCGGTTGAAGTAATCACCGGTTTAATTAAAGCCAACATTTCCTCCCGTGTCGCTTTCCAGGTTGCCTCTCAAGTTGACTCAAGAACCATTTTGGATATGGCAGGAGCTGAAAAACTTTTGGGCTGGGGAGATATGCTTTTTATCTCTGCCGAACTTTCCCGACCAAAGAGAATTCAAGGAAGTTTTGTTGGTTCTTTAGAGATTAAAAGAGTAGTCAATTTTATCAAGAAAGAGAACCTAGGAGAAGAAAAACAGGAGATGGAAGAAAGTTTAGAGAGAGAATTAATTGGGGAGGAGGGAGGAAAATTACCGGCCCTGTCTTTTGAAGAAGAGCCTCTCTACGAGGAAGCCAAAAGCGTGGTTCTGGAGTACCGTAAAGCCTCGGCCTCTCTCTTACAAAGGAGATTAAAAATTGGCTATGCCAGGGCAGCCCGGCTTTTGGACATGATGGAAGAGAAAGGAGTAGTGGGGCCGGGAGAGGGAGCCAAACCAAGGAAGGTTTACCTTAAAGAAAATCCTCAGGACCCAGATTCCGGTGACCAATCAGATTCTGATTGGGAGAAGCTGTAAAAAATGTTATAATAATTTTATGGTAAAACAAAAAAAAGAACAAAAGGGGTTGGATGAAGCAATAGAGGAGATTAAACAGAGGTTTGGTGAGGGAGCCATTATGAAATTGGCTGGGGTAAGGCCAGCTGATGTTGATGTCATTCCAACCGGAAGCATTTCTTTGGACTTGGCTTTGGGGGTGGGGGGAGTTCCCCGAGGAAGGGTAATTGAGATTTTCGGCTCCGAGGCCACCGGAAAAACTTCGTTGGCGCTCCATATTTTAGCGGAAGCCCAAAAGAAGGGAGGGGTAGGTGCTTTTGTTGACGCAGAACATGCTCTTGATCCTGACTATGCCAGAAAGATTGGAGTTAAGGTTGATGACCTTTTAATTTCTCAGCCCGACTCTGGAGAACAGGCCTTAGAGATTGTGGAAACACTTATTCGGTCCAAAGCAGTTGATGTAATTGTCATTGATTCAGTAGCTGCTTTGACTCCTAAAACAGAGATTGAAGGTGAAATGGGCGACCAGCAAATAGGACTTCAGGCTCGTTTGATGTCAAAAGCTTTAAGAAAGTTATCGGCAATTGTCTCAAAAACCAGAACTTTAGTAATCTTTTTAAACCAAACCAGAATGAAAATCGGAGTAATGTTTGGGGACCCCACTACGACGCCGGGCGGCATGGCTTTGAAATTTTATTCTTCGGTTCGGATAAAACTGAACCGAATTGCTCAAATTAAACAAAAAGACCAAATTATTGGTTCAAGAATTAGAGCCAAAATTGTTAAAAACAAAGTGGCTGCTCCCTTTAAGACAGCTGAGTTTGATATTTACAACCAAGGGATTTCAAAAGCTGCTGATCTCGTCAATACTGGTTTGGAATACGGTGTTATAAAAAAAGCTGGCAGCTGGTATCAGTATGGAGCAAAAAAAATAGGCCAGGGTATACCTGGCGTTCGAGAATTCCTGAAAGAGAACCCAAAAGTTGAGGAAGAAATAAAGAAATTGATAATGGAGAAGATTCAAGAGACCAAAGAGAAATAATTTATTCTTTGGTGTAGGACATAAGAGCCATGAATCTTGCTCTCTTGATAGCCTGGGCTAACCTTCTTTGATGATAGGCGCAAAGCCCAGTTTTTTTTCTGGACCTGATTTTTCCCAGGGCTGACATAAATTTTTCCAGAGCTCTAGTATCTCGAAAATTAATCTCTTTGATGTTTCTTTGACAAAAATAACAGTGCATAATTAGAAAGGAATGTCTTTAACATCTATCTCCTTCTCGTCTTGAGAGGGATTTTCTTTGGGATTTTTTTGGTCCTTTGGTTTTTCTTCTTTGGCAGGAGAATCAGAGTCTTCTTCTATAATGGGAATGTCTTCGGTTGAGATTTTCTGAGCTTTCGGAACTTCTGGAGCTCGTGAAGGAGGTTGACTTCCGGTTCTCGGTCCGAGCTGCATTCTTTCAGCAATAATCTCAGTTCGATAATGACGCACCCCGGAAGAATCTTGCCAATTTCTTGTTTTCACTCTTCCCTCAATTAAAACTAAAGAACCTTTATTTAAGTATTGAGAGGCAATCTCAGCCAATCTACCAAAAAGAACCACATTGTGAAATTCTGTTTCTTGTTTCTTTTCTTGATTTCGGTTGGTAAAGAAGCGGTTGGTGGCTACCCCAAAAGAAGCAACCGGTTTTCCCGATGGCAGACTTCTTGCCTCTGGCTTTTGAGTAAGATTCCCTACGATAAAAATCTTGTTTAAATTCATAATTATTCTTTTAATACTTTTTCCAATTTTTCTTCAATTTCTTTTAGCTCGACTTTTTTGAGTGGTTTTGGTTTCTCTTCCTTAACCAGCAGAGCTTTAGAGGGGACAGGCCTTAATTTTTCTTTGATCTTTTCTAGACCCCTCTTTTTTAT
>JAUWYS010000023.1 GCA_030615715.1 bacterium | reverse complement strand
TAGTAAAGTGGCCCAAGTGTTTGGACAGTCAAAAGTAGTGAAAGTAGTTACTACGAGTGATACTTTCCCGAATGCCTTCGGTTATGATGAGAAAGGAAAGTCAAGAATTAGTTTTGAGGAAGGGTTAGCTGCCCTTGGAGGACGTGCGCTTAAACCCATAGCTCTTGGTCAAGTGAAACAATTGAGAAAGATGCTTCCAGAGCGTATTGATATTGTTGGGGTAGGAGGTATTACTGAAGGCAAAGATATCAAGGATTATCGAAGAGCAGGTGCTGTCGCCGTTCAGGTCGCGACAACCCTCCTGGATAAAAGAGCAGGAGTGTTCAGCACCCTACTGGATGAATTCCTGGGCGTTATTGGCTAACCGCGGAGTATAAATTTTGTAAAGAGAGAAAAAATGAAAGGGAGAGAAAAGGTGCCAAAAGGCACGAAAAGGCCCATCGTGAGCGTACTCTCACAATGGGCCTTTTGTATTGGATTTGTGGATAATTTTGGCTTGTTTTTTACTCAGAGTTGGGGTAAAATGGAAGAATAATATGGACCTGGAAAAGCTGAAAAATGAGGCAGAAAAAGAGGTAAAAAAAGCAAAGAACTTGAAAAAATTGGATGAGATTTTTAAGAAATATTTGGGTAAAAAAGGAGAGATTGCCCGAGTTTTTACTTCTTTAAAAAAACTTTCAAAGAAAGAGAGAAAAGAGGTGGGCAGGGAAGCCAATCTGGTCAAAATTGGCATTGAGAGATTGATTAAAGAAAAATCCAAGAAACTCAAAGAAGAGACAAGGAAACTAAAACTTAGAAAAGAAAGGATTGACGTGACAAGACCCGGCAAAAAAATAGAGGCGGGGCATTTGCATCCTTTAACTTTGGTTCAAAGGGAGGTTGAGGAGATATTTGAATCAATGGGATTTTCGGTTATTCAGGGTCCTGAAGTTGAGACAGAATGGTATAATTTTGATGCTTTGAATATTCCTAAAGACCATCCGGCCAGAGATATCTGGGATACCTTCTGGCTCAAAAACCAAAAGTTACTGTTAAGGACCCATACCTCTCCGGTTCAAATACGTTATCTGGAAAAAAACCATCCACCCCTGAGGATTGTTGTGCCAGGTAGATGCTTCCGACACGAAGCAACCGATACCTCACATGACGTTCAATTCTACCAGCTTGAGGGATTGATGATGGATAAAAACATTTCAGTTGCTAATTTTAAAGCCGTCATTGAGGAGTTTTTAAAGAGGTTTTTTAAAACCAATATTAAGATTCGCTTACGGCCCGGCTTCTTCCCTTTTACTGAACCAAGTTTTGAAACTGACCTTCAATGTACCATCTGTAAAGGAAAGGGATGCTCGGTTTGTAAAAACACTGGCTGGTTAGAAATAATTCCCGGAGGCATGGTTCATCCAAATGTTCTTAAGGCGGCGGGTATCAATCCTAAAAATTGGCAGGGTTTTGCTTTTGGTGCAGGGATAGATAGGTTGGCAATGCTCCGCTACAAAATTGAAGATATCCGCTTATTTTACAGCGGCGATTTGCGCTTTCTAAAACAATTCTAAAAGATTATGTTGTTTTCTTACAATTGGCTAAAGGATTATCTAAAAGGCAAGATGCCATCTCCCAAGAAATTGGCGGAACTTTTGACCATGCACAGCTTTGAGGTGGAGAGTGTTGTCAAAAAGGGCAATGATTTTGTCTTGGATATTGATGTTCTGCCCAACCGGGCACCCGATTGTTTTTCTCACTTGGGAATTGCTCGAGAAATAGCAGCCATTCTTAACTCCGAACTCCAAGCCCCAGATTCTAAGTCCGAAGAAGACCAAAAATTAAAAGCCAAAGATTTTGTTAGTGTGGAAGTTAAAAACAAAGCTGATTGTTCCCGTTACAGCGCTAAAGTAATTTCAGGAGTTAAAGTAAAATCCGCGCCCAAATGGATTCAAGAAAGATTGAAAGTTTGCGGGCTTCAGCCAATTAATAACATCGTTGACATCACTAATTATGTCATGTTAGAGACCGGCCAGCCAATTCATGCCTTTGACCTTGATAAAGTTGGCAAGAAAATTATAGTCAGGAGAGCCAAGAGGGGTGAAAAAATAAAAGCTTTGGATGATAAAACTTATCAGTTAGATGGAGATATTTTGGTGATAGCTGACCAAAAACGTCCCATAGCCATTGCTGGCATCAAGGGGGGAGAGAAAACCGGCATTGATAAAAAAACAAAGAATATTGTTATTGAAGCCGCCAATTTCAACCAAAGAGTGGTTCGACAAGGTTCCAGGAAGTTAAAATTAAGGACTGATGCTTCCTGGCGGTTTGAAAACGGCATCACACCCGAACTGGTTGACCTCAGTCAAGAAAGGGTAGCTTCACTTATCCAAAAGATAGCCGAAGGGAAAGTAGCTCAAGGATTGGTTGATTTTTATCCCAAAAAGATTCTTCCCAAAAAAATAAACCTTGATTTAAATTATCTTGAAAAACTATTGGGTTTGAGAATTTCCAAACAAAAAGTGCTGAAAATTTTAAAAAGTTTGGACTTCAAGACCTCCGAGGTCGGACCTCAGAGGATTAAGGTGGGAGTGCCAACCAGAAGGTTGGATGTTCTCATTCAAGAGGACTTAATAGAAGAGATTGGAAGGATTGTCGGCTTCCAAGACATTCCCTCAACCTTTCCTCGAGCCGCCTTAATCTCTCCCGAGAAAAATGAAGAGCTTTTTTGGCAGAGAAATATCAAGAATATTTTAAAAGAGGCAGGCCTTTCTGAAGTTTACAATTATTCTTTTATGGGTGAGAAGCAGCGGGGGATTTTTAACTGGTCAAAAGGTGACTTAACAGAATTAGCCAATCCGATGAGTTCCTTTAACAGGTATTTAAGGTCAAGCTTGATTCCCAATTTGTTAAGAAATATCAAAGACAACTTAAAACATTTTGACCAGATAAAACTTTTTGAGATTGGAAAGATTTTCATCAAGAAACAAAATTTACGGGAAAAAAAGATGTTGGCAGGGATTTTAACAAGGAAGGGCATTAAAGATGAAGGCTTTTATGAGTTGAAAGGGATGGTTGATTCTTTGCTGGCTAAATTAGGCATAGCTGATGTCTGGTATGATGATTATCGCCAGACCCCCGAGCTATCAGAAGCAGAAATCTGGCATCCCCAAAAATCAGCTGAAATAAAAAGCAACGGAGAGGAAATTGGCTTTTTGGGAGAAATTCACCCCAAAGTTATGGAAAACTTGGACATCAAAGAGAGAGTGTTTGTTTTTGATGTTGATTTTGAAAAATTGCTGAAACTTGCCTCAGAGGAGCACGAGTATCAACCAATTTCTGTTTTCCCAGCAGCCATTCGCGATTTAGCCATTCTGGTTCCGGTGGGAACGAAAGTAGTTGAGATTTTAAATAAAATAAATATTGGGGGAGGGAAGTTGGTTCGAGACATTGACCTTTTTGATGTTTACAGCGGTCAGGGAATCCCCCAAGGCAAAGAAAATTTTGCTTTTCATATTATTTATCAAGCCCGAGATAGAACTTTATCTTCCAAAGAAATTGATGAAGTCCATCAAAGAATAATTAAGGCCCTGGAGGAGAATCCGGCATGGGAAGTAAGAAGGTAATTTAAAAATATGGCAACTAAAAAAACCAAAACTAAAAAACCAGTCAAAAGAGAGAAGAGAGAGAAAGAAGAGGAGACCTATACAGCAAAAGACATTTATGTCTTAAAGGGTCTTGAGCCGATCCGCAGAAGACCGGGTATGTACATTGGTTCAACCGGAGCCGAAGGTTTGCATCATTTAATCTGGGAATGCGTCGATAATTCTTTAGACGAGGCCATTATGGGCCATTGTAAAAACATTGAAGTCCACCTTTTGCCGGGAAATAAAGTGAAGGCAGTGGATGATGGCAGGGGAATTCCAGTCGAGAAACATCCCCAGACCCGGAAATCGGCCCTGGAAACAGTCATGACTACCTTGCATGCTGGAGCTAAGTTTGGTGGCAAGGCCTATCAGGTGGCAGGTGGGTTGCATGGGGTTGGGGTTTCGGTGGTTTGTGCTTTATCTAAAAATTTGAAAGCAGAGGTTTGTAGAAGCGGAAGTAAGTATACCCAAGAATATTCTCAGGGAAAAGCCAAGACCAAGGTTAAGAAGGCGGGCAAGTGCAAGAAATCAGGCACCACCATAGTTTTTGAACCTGACCCAGAGATTTTCAAAACCATTAATTTTGAGATTAAAAGAATTTTGAATCACCTTCGTCAGCAGGCCTATCTCACTTCCGGGGTTAAGATAAGTTTTCGAGACGAGCGAACCTCTCCTTGTTTTATCTATAACTTTTATTTTGAGGGAGGGTTACGTTCCTATGTCAAACACTTAGTGGCAGACGTTGAACCCCGTCACCATAACATTTTTTACACCCGAGGAGAAAAAGAGGGGATTTTGGTGGAGGTCAGCTTCCAATATGCCAGAGAAATGGAAGCTTTTGAAGAGAGTTTCGCCAACAACATCTTTACCGGAGAGGGAGGAGTCCATCTGACTGGTTTCAGAACCGCCTTAACCAGAACTTTGAATGACTATGCCAAGAAAAATGGCTTTTTAAAAGAAAAAGAGGAAAACCTCACCGGGAATGATGTTAGAGAAGGCTTGGTGGCAGCCATTTCAATAAAATTGAGAGAACCTCAATTTGAAGGTCAGACCAAAGCAAGATTGGGAAATCCCGAGGCAAAAGCAGCCGTAGAGGGCGTGCTCTCCGAAGGCTTAAGTGAGTTTTTGGAGAAAAATCCCCAAGATGCCAGAAATATTATTGAGAATTGTCTTCTGGCCTCAAGAGCCAGAAAGGCAGCCAGAGCCGCCAGGACCACGGTGCTGAGAAAAGGGGTTTTGGATGGTTTAACCTTGCCGGGAAAATTAGCAGATTGTTCTTCAAGAAATCCCGAAGAGTCCGAACTTTACATTGTGGAGGGCGACTCAGCCGGCGGCTCGGGGAAAATGGCCAGAGACAGGAAGACCCAGGCGATTTTACCCCTGAAGGGAAAAATTTTGAATGTTGAGAGGGCTCGACTTGATAAAATTTTAGCTTTTAATGAAATTAAATCTTTAATCGTTGCTTTGGGAACATCCATTGCCCAGGATTTTAACATCCAAAAATTGAGATATCACCGAATTATCATTATGACTGATGCTGATGTCGATGGCTCCCATATTAAAACGTTGCTTTTAACTTTATTTTTCCGTCATTTCCGAGAGATCATTGAAAAAGGTTATCTTTATATTGCTCAACCCCCTCTTTACAAAATTCAAGCTGGCAAAAGGATAGAATACGCTTATACTAAAGCTGACCAGAAAGAAGTTTTATCTTCTTTTAAAAAAGAGAAGAGTGGCACCGTTAACATCCAGCGCTACAAGGGATTAGGAGAGATGAATCCCGAAGAATTATGGGAAACTACCATGAATCCGGAGAATCGGATATTGTTGAAGGTTGCCGTTGAGGATGCCAAAGCCGCTGACCGCACTTTCGATATTTTAATGGGCAAGGAAGTTTTTCCCCGGAAGAAATTCATCCAGGTACATGCCAAAAAGGTGAAAAACTTGGACATCTAAAGATATCTAAATTCCACAGGAGGGGTTGACAAAATCTAAACAGGGCTCTAATATTGATTTAGAGCCCGAGAGGGCTTTTTTAAAAAACATCAATGAATTTTTTAGCTAAA
>JAUWYS010000016.1 GCA_030615715.1 bacterium | reverse complement strand
CTTTTTTTTCTTTCCCTAAACCGTGCTGCCACTTTAATTTTTCAGCTTTTTTCAAATCAATTTTCAATGTCTTGGAAATGCTCTCAGTTAATTTTTGAGAAGAAATCGGAATGGTGGAAGTGAATCTCAAACTTCGGCCCGAGAAGATAATAAAGGTGGTTCTGGTTCCACCAAAATCAATGAGTAAAAGGGGCTTTAAACTTTTTACTCCCGGAACCAGAGCTCTGGCTATGGATAAACATTCAACTTCAAATACTCGCGGTCGAAGTCCTCCCATTTTCAAAACCTCAAGATAAGAATCAACTATCTTTTTGGGAGTGGCGGTAATTAAAACCTCCAGATTCTTGGGATGATTGGAAACTGGCTTGATAACTTCACAGTCAAAATAGACTTCCTTGAGAGGCAAAGGAATATAATTTTCTATTTCATAACCTACGGCGGTCCGAAGCTCCTCTTTCTTAATCTGGGGAAGCTGAATAACGTCTAAAAAGGATTTTTCTTCGGGTAAAGAACATACTACTGACTTCAGTTTTATCTTCTCCCCCCGAACCTTACTTAGAGATTTTTTAATTATTTGGGAAAGGGTTTTTTTGTCTTTAATCTCGCCCTCTTCAATAATTCCTGGAGGAATTGTCCAGGTGTCAAAAGAAGCCAATCTCAAACTGTCTCCTTTTTTGGCAAGTTTTGCCATTCTTATAGAGAGGTCGGAAATATCCAGGCCGAAGACCTCTGATTTTTGCGAAAAAACATTAAGCATAATTTAATTATACCTACTATTCTATCTCTCTCCAACTGGTTACCTCCCAGGAACCTCCCGGACCGGAAGTAAAAGAGGCATCCTCCAGGCCAATCTCATAGATAATCTCAGCATTATTTTTCAGATGAATTCCATAGCCGGTAAGTTCTCGGACATCAGCAGAATCTTGAATAAGAATCCAGCCGTTTTGAGTATAAAGAATGTCGGCGTTAAAACTGTTTTGGATAATAATGGCCGGGTCAAAAGCGGGAGTGGAAACAATTAAAAGATAGCTGCCAGGTTCTCCGGTACCCAAGGCCTCTCCGCTGTCTTGCAAGGTAACTTTGTCATCACTGATAATCACCCCGCTCAACAAACCATAGCTTGCTTTGTCCAATCTAACTTTGGCATCGTTTTGAAAAGTAATGATGCCTGTAACCCAAATTGTTCCGGTGATAAAAAGTTGGGCGCTATCTTGAATTTTCAGATTTCCTTCAATTTTTTTAGGCCCCAGTTGAGCCTGTTGTTTTGCTTGAAGAAAATAATCTCCCGAATAAATCCCACCAGCCAAAGCTTCATCTTTCCACTGATTAATCTGCTCTTGAGAAATTGGTAAAGAGGTAGTGGCGATTTCTTCGGTCAGTTGTTTGATAAGAGGGGCGGTGCAATTGGTGCTGGTTGAGCAGGTTAAGGTGCCAGAGACAGTAGAGTTTTTACAAATATCAACATAGGCATCTTCTCCAATGGTCGCTCCCTCAAGATAATTTCCGGTTTTGGCTACCTTAGCGGTGCCGGTGATTTCGGTGTTGGTGGCAGCCACAATATTTCCATTGGAAAAGACATTGCCATGAATGGTACTGCCATCATCCATAATAATTCCTCCTTCCCCAACTTGAGCCCCATAATAAAATGAAGTTTTTTCGGTTGAGATTTCATAAACCGCTCTGACCTTTCTGATAATCTCCCAGAAATCACCCTGGGCAGTAATCGTTCTTACCCCAGCTACTTTTTCTAAAATCTCGGTGGTCACCAAAGCTTTACCTGCTTCTAAAGTTGAGGTGGTTGTCCAGTTCATGTTTTTGACCAATCTTAAAAGGGCATCCTCTAACCCAGCTTCTGCTGCAAAATAGGCCTGACTAGATTTAATGATGTTGGCTGAAATTTTATGTTGACCAATAATTAAATTGGCCATACTCACCGAGATAGTGACCATGGCCACCAGAATTAAAACAGCCACCAGCAAAGCGACAAAACCTTTCTGATGATTGGAATTATTTATGGCCCATGGCTTGGTGAATCTCATGATAATTTGCTTTGATTTCTCAATAAGACCTCAAAGAGGCGGTGGAGGTAACGCTGAGCGAGGCCTGGTATTCTGGCAGATTTTGAGGATTTTTATATTCTGCCTTCAAGCTGATTTGAATTGAGCCGGCACTGGTGGTAGTGGCAACTTGACTGAAATTTAAATTTTTTATTTCCACCTTGTCGGAGGTTAAGGGAATGGGGGCTTGAGATTCTTTTTTTAAACAAAGTTGGGTCCCACAAAGAAAAAAGTCAAGATAGCTTGAAGATTCTCCCTCCGGTAAATAACGTGATATTTCTAAAGAAAGTTGGGTTGAGGTGGTCGTTGGAGCATAAATGCTCTGAGCGTTTCTTATTTCATGGGTCATCCTTGTCATGACTCCCTCAACATTAGCTAAGGTTTCTCTCATCACTTGAGTTTTAATATTGGAATGCCAGAGCCAAATAATAAAGGAAGAGAGTACCGCCATAATTATGGAAAAAACTGCGATATAGATTAAAATTTCCATCAAGGTGAAGCCCCTGTTAATTTTTAATTTTTCATTTTTCATTTCATTTTTGATTTCACAACTTATTACTTCCAATTAGTAAGAAAAGTAGTTAAGCTTATTTGCTGAGATTTTCCTCTCTCGGTCCAGGAGACAGAAACGATTATTTTTTTGGTCTCTATGTCTAAATCCCCTCCATTCTCAACGATATCCTTATTGTCATCGCGTCGGACCTCATGGAAAATAACGCTTTGGGTGAAGCCGTTGGTTGTTTCTTCTTCAAGGACCAAAGTCCAGCCCGCGGGAGGGCCGGTTTTCTCTAAATGATAAGGGGTTAAGGTGGTCAACGTCCCCAGACCATCCGTTTGCCAATCTGTGCTATCTCGGAAATTTCTCACTCCTTCCATAATCTCCTGAGCCATAAAGTTTGCCTGGCTAATTTTCTCTTTCTCGATTGAAATCCTCAAAGAGAAACTAAATATACCCAAAAGATAGACTAAACCAGTAGTAATAATGGCCATGACTATTAAAAGTTCAATTAAAGCTATTCCCTTTTGAGTTTTATTCATTGCCATATGGGAGTAGAAACGTAAATTGAATTTCCCTTGGTGGTGGCACCCGCAGAGTCGTATCTTATCAGGGTGGGACTTAAAGCCGGATAATCAGGGTCGCCATCAATATCTATGTCCAAGGCTTTATTGTTATATCTTTGGTCTCGGTGAATGGAAAATTGTGTGTCGGGATTATTCAAACGATGGGTATGAATTTTTAAGGTCTGAGATTCTCCTCCGACCTCAATTTCTCCCTCCCAAAAAAGCTGTCCCTGCCTGATATAATCAGCTATGACAATTTCTTCGATAACTCCACCCTCAAAAGTCAAAATCAATTTCTCGGTTGAGGTAGTAACCTGGCGACTGTAATCAAGATGGACATGCCGAGAGTCCTTCAGTCTGTCATCATCGGAAACAGAAGAAGTACTCAGAACCACTCTGCCAGAACTTTCCACGTAAATTGTTCTAACTTTGCTTGGTTTGTCTTTTAATCTCAGGGAAACCCTGCCTGTCTGCGAAGTTTCTCCGGTTATCCGATCAAAAACTACCTCCTGTTCTCCTTCAAAATTTATTTCAGAGAATTCAAGTGTTCCAGAAACCCTGGAAACTTCATCAGAAGAGGTGGTTCTTGAAATAAAATCTTCTCCCTTAAATAGCACATACTGCTCAGGGCTGGTGGAGGTAGTAAAATAAACTCCCCACCTCTCCGCTCCCTCTGAGGCCAATGTCTTACTCCGAGCCAACTCTAAAGTGCTGATAATTTCTCTGGCACTGTCATTTAAAGCTGACTCTTTTTGAAAATCAAAAATAGTGGGGATAGCCACGGCGCCCAAAATAATCAAAATCCCCACCACCACCACCAACTCCACTAAAGTAATACCTTTTGAGTTAAATCTTTTAAACATACTTCAAATAAAGCGAGGCAACTCCTATGTTAGCCCGAGGGTAGTTTCCGAGGGGAGTATCTCGCAGCCAAGCTCCAGAATAAGCATTGTCTTTCAGTAAAGAATTGGTGAAGCTTGGCGAGAGTAAGCTCCAGCCGGAGAAATACATTTTGTCACCTCTTACAGCTGGAAGCGGCTCCCCGAGGCAAGCTGCCCGAGCGCTACATATTACATTCCTCCCATGATACTAAACAGCGGCTGCATCATGGAAATGGCAAAAAATCCCACCACCCCTCCAATAATTAAAATGAGGATTGGTTCAATTATGGAAGATAATCTTTTGGTGGTATTGCTGAGTTCCTCTTCATAAAAATCAGCGAGTTTCTCTAAAATCTCGGAGGTTTCGCCGGTTTCCTCTCCAACCTCCATCATCTGTAGAACCATAGGGGAGTAAATTTCCTCATAAGCTTTCAGGGCTTGAGAGAGCTTTCCTCCTTTTTTGATGGTTTCTGCTGCCTCAGAAAGCGAGCGTTTAAAATAGAAGTTGGTTAAAGCTCCCGAAGTCACCTCCAAAGCTCTGACCACCGGAACTCCAGCCTTGAGCAAAGAACCCAAGATTCTCAAAAACAGAGTAGAATTGGTCTGTCTGACAATATTGGAAACAATGGGAATTTTCAAAACAATGGTGTCCCAAACTTTCCCTCCCTTTTTGCTCCGCAAACCCATCACCGCAGCTGAAACCAAAGCAAAAATAATTAACAAAGCCAACCACCATTTCTTGGTTAAAAAATCAGCTCCCCCTAAAATCATTCGGGTAGTGAAGGGGAGCTCAACGTTTAATTCCTCAAAGGCAACTTTGAGCTTGGGCACAGCCACAATCATCATTAATATCCCAATGGCAAAGGTGGTACAAAGAATTACCAGGGGATAAATCATGGCTGTCTTGACTTGGGAGCGCAAAGTATACTCTCTTTCCATTTCCTTCGCCAGAACCTTCAGAGAATCTTCAAGTTTTCCGGTCTCCTCGCCAACCTTCAAAGTTTCTTGAAAAAGAGAAGAAAAAATACCAGGGAAGGAACTTAAGGCGCTTGAGATACTCTCTCCCTTAATTATCTTCTCTGATATTTTCTTGAGAGCTTCTGAGAATTTTTTACTTTTGGTTTGCTGTGCCAATATCACAAAAGCTCTTGGTAGGGGAACGCCGGTCCTCGCCATTACTTCAAGATTGCGGGTAAAAAATAATTTTTCCTGGAAGGGAACCCCCATCAATTTTTCAAAGATATTTAATTTTGCCACTTTCTCCTCCCGTTCAGCTCTGGTTGATATTAAAAAATATCCCTTTTCCCGAAGGGCTCTTGCTAACTGACGCTCGTTTTTAGCAATCAAACTTCCTGATTCTTCCTTTCCCTCAAGAGATTTAGCTTGATAAAAATATCTTGGCATTTACTCAATGATGACGCGGAGAACTTCTTCAATGCTCGTTATCCCTTGAGCTGCCTTAACAAATCCATCTTCAATCATTAACCTCATTCCTTCTTCAGCTGCCCTTTTCTCAATTTCGTCGGAGGTTGATTCTTTGGCAATTAACTCTTTTTGCGACTCGGTAACAGCTAAAACCTCATAAATTCCTATTCTCCCCCGGTAGCCCTCGGAGCATTCTTTGGAAGGTTTGGGACGACAAAAATCAATATTTTGGAGGTTTTGTTTGCTTTTGAGAATTTTTTCTTCACCCAGCACCCCTTCAATTCTTTTTACGTCACAATATTTAGTTAAGTTTTTTAGTTCGGCTGTCTTTAATTTATATTTTTCTTTTCCTTCGCATAATCTTCTAATCAATCTCTGGGCTAAAACCAGGTTCAAGGTGGAGGCGAGTAAAAAAGGCTCCACTTCCATGTCAATCAATCTGGGAATGGTTCCCGCTGCTGAGTTGGTGTGCAGGGTTGACAAGACCAGGTGGCCGGTTAAAGCAGCATTAATGGCCAAAGAGGCGGTCTCAGCATCTCGAATCTCACCCACCATCAGAATGTCTGGATCTTGACGCAACAAACTCCTCAAACCAGAAGCAAAAGTTAAACCAATTTTGGGATTAACCTGAGTTTGATTAATTCTTGGCATGCGGTATTCAATGGGGTCTTCAACGGTTGAAATATTAACTCCAGGTTCATTTAAAATTTCCATCATTGAATACAGGGTTGTCGTTTTGCCACAGCCAGTCGGACCGGTAACCAAAATCATTCCGGTTGGCTTTCTCAGGGCTTCTTGAACTCGCTCCAGGGCATCGTTCCGCAAACCCAGACCCTCTAAGGTGTAGCCCTTGGCGGTTTGAGGCAAAAGCCGCATAACTACTTTCTCTCCATTGAAAACCGGCAAGATTGATACCCTCACCGAATATTTGTAGTCCTGGGATTCTATATTAAAACGGCCATCCTGGGGTAGCCGGTGCTCATCTAATTTCAAACTACTGAGAACTTTGACTCGAGCCACAATCCCAAATTTGGTCTGGCTGGGCAGATTCATGGCATCATGCAATATCCCATCAATTCGGTACCTGACCAAAACCTCTTTTTCGGTTGGCTCTATGTGAATATCCGAAGCCCTTTGCAAGATGGCATGCTTTAACAAGGTATCAACAATCCTGATAATGGGGAGCTCTTGAGCTTGTTTTTCTAATTCAATTTTCTCCCCAACCACTTCTTCCTCTTTAATTTCCTTTACCTCCCTGGCTTCCTTTTTGATAAGTTCGCCAAATTCTACCTGTAAACTTTCTTGATATTGAGCCAAAACATTCTTGACGCTCTGGGGGGTGGTTAATCTTGGCAAAATTTTCAAATCAGCTTTCTTTTTAATAAACTCAATGGTTTTTAAATCCTCTGGGTCAAGCATAGCCACCTCCAAATTTTTCCCCTTCTTTCTAAAAGCAACAATCTGGTGGGATCTG
>JAUWYS010000047.1 GCA_030615715.1 bacterium | reverse complement strand
CCTAAAATGAACAATCCAGGCACCTAATAGAACTACTACTCAAACATAAATTCCCCAACAAATAAAAGCTTAATGTTAGACAAACTCTCAGGATTCTAAGCGGCCGCACTTCGCGATTAGAAGTGCGGCCGGCATTTTTTTAGAATAGAATAATTTGAGGAATTATTGTAGAATTTGATTGAAATTAAAGTTGAATTGGTCTACAATATAGTAATGAGATGGGTTAAGAGAATAGTTTTAATTTTGGTTATCTTGGGGGTTGCTTTTGTAAGTTTCCAGGTGGGAGTTTTTGTGGGAGAGGAAAGAATACGCGGCACTCCTCCCGATATAATAATTGAGGGAGAGGGGGCTCCAGAAAAAGTTAATTTTGCTATCTTCTGGGAGGTTTGGAGAAAGGTGGAGAGCGATTTTTTGAAGAAAGAAAAAATTGACTACCAGGGCATGGTTTATGGAGCAATCAGGGGAATGCTTACCACCTTAGAAGACCCTTACACTACTTTTTTCAATCCCCAGGAGGCGGAAGAATTTGAAGAAGAACTTGCAGGAGAGTACCAGGGAGTAGGCATGATGATTGACATTAAAGAAGATGAGTTAACTGTCATTTCACCTCTTGAAGAAAGCCCAGCCCAAAAAGCAGGGTTGAGAGCGGGAGATAAGATTATAAAAATTGATGGAACTTTTACGGGAGACATCTCAATTGAACAAGCTGTAAAATTGATAAGGGGGCCCGAAGGAACAAAGGTTAAGCTCTTAATCCAGAGAGAGGGATGGCAAGACCCCCAAGAGTTTGAAATAAAGAGAGAAGTCATAAAAATACCTACCTTGAAATGGGAATTGAAAGAAGGTAATATTGCTTTAATAGAAATTTATCAGTTTAATAAAATCTTGTCTTCTGAATTTGAGAAAAGTGCCATTGAAATTTTGAATTCACCAGCTCAAAAAATAATTTTAGATTTAAGAAACAACCCCGGGGGCTATTTGGAGGTAGCCCAAGAAATTGCTGGTTGGTTTTTGGAGAAAGGTGAGGTGGTTGTCTGGCAAGATTCTGGAGAAGGCAAAGAGAGAGAAGTTTACAAGTCAAAAGGTCCTGCCAGGTTTTCTCAATATCCAACAGTAGTTTTGATAAATGAGGGGTCAGCTTCGGGGGCTGAAATTTTAGCAGGAGCTCTAAGAGATAACAAGCAAGTCCAATTAATTGGTGAGAAATCCTTTGGCAAGGGTTCCGTCCAGGAGCAGGTGTTTTTGTCAGACAATTCCTCTATGAAAATTACCATTGCTGATTGGCTAACCCCCAATGGTGTCTCAATTGATGAGGCAGGATTAACTCCAGATGTAGAGGTTGAAATGACTGATGAAGATTGGAAAGAGGAACGTGACCCTCAGTTAAAGAAAGCAATTGAAATAATAGGGAATTTGTGAAAAAATACATTATATAGAGTATGAAAGTTATCTTACTAAAAGATGTTGAGAAGATTGGCAAGAAATACGAAGTTAAAACCGTTAAGGCGGGCTATGCCCGTAATTTTCTCATTCCTCAAGGTTTAGCCAGAATAGCTGATGAGAAAACTTTGGCATGGGTCGAGAAACAGCGGGAGCTGGCAGAGAAAAAAGCTGAAGAAGAATTAGAAAAGGTTGGTAGTTTGGCTTCTGAAATGGATGAACTTGAGGTAGAAATCCCGGTTAAACTGGGAGAAAAAGAGCAACTCTTTGAAAAGGTAACTGCTCCCAAAATTGCTGCTCGCCTGAAAGAATTGGGCTATGAGATTAAGAAAAATCAAATAGAGCTCCCTCAGGAGATAACGGAATTGGGTGAGTTTGAGGTAAAAATTAAATTTGAACACAATTTAGAAACCCAAATAAAAGTAATCGTAGTGGAAGAGAAGTGAAGTCTATGCCAAAGTACATATTCATTGCTGGTGGGGTGATGTCAGGCATTGGTAAGGGGATAACCACAGCTTCCATTGGCAGAATTTTGCAGAGTAAAGGATTCTCGGTGACTGCTCTAAAAATTGACCCCTATATCAATGTTGATGCTGGAACAATGAGTCTCCCTGTTCATGGGGAGGTTTTTGTAACCGAGGACGGCGACCAATGTGATCAAGATATGGGAAATTATGAAAGATTTTTAGATGAAAATCTTTCCCGAGATAATTATATGACCACTGGCCGAGTTTATCAGACAGTCATTAATCGTGAAAGAAACCTTGATTACGACGGGAAGTGTGTAGAAGTTGTTCCTCATATACCAGAAGAAGTAATCAGAAGAATTAAAAAAGCCCGAAGAAAGACAAAAGCAAACTTTGTTT
>JAUWYS010000037.1 GCA_030615715.1 bacterium | reverse complement strand
AGCCGGCAAAACTTAAACCTTCAATTGCTTTTGGGTTCGCTCTAAAAGAATAAATACTGCCAACCTTAATTCCTTTATCAGAGATTACCCCTTCCAAATTTCCAAAAAGGAGATTTGCTCCTTTTAGTTCATCGCTGATTTTCAAGAATGGGAACCTGAAATCTCCGCCTCCTTGTTTTTCAACTATATACTCCACTCCACGGTCAAGCATTATATCGCCCACCAAGATTAGAGTAATTCTTTTTTCCTCGATTAATTTATCTACTCTCGGTTCGGAATAATCTATTGATTTCGGAAACCGATAGATTTCAATTAAAAGAAATGCACCAAGGGCAATGATAAAGGTAATTAAAATTAACCAAGGAAAAATCTTTTTCATTACCTTTATTTTACCCCCTCTTGAAAGATTCGGAAATTTGGAGTATAATGGATAACTTCCATGAAAGGCGATTTTATTAAAATTCGAGGCGCCAGGGTGCATAACCTAAAGAACATAAACGTTGATATACCAAAGAATAAAATGGTAGTGATTACCGGTATTTCTGGTTCTGGAAAGTCTTCTTTAGCCTTTGATACTTTATATGCTGAAGGGCAGAGGAGATACGTTGAATCATTATCTGCCTATGCCAGGCAATTTTTAGGGGTAATGAAAAAACCTAATGTTGATAAAATCGAGGGAATTTCTCCGGCAATTTCAATTGACCAAAGAAAAGCAGCCCATAATCCTCGTTCGACAGTAGGCACCATTACTGAAATTTATGATTATTTAAGGCTTTTGTTTGCCAGAGTTGGAAAACCTCATTGTCCAAAATGTGGCAAACTAATTACTCGCCAGACCATAGATCAGATTACGGAGCAGATTTTGAAGTTGCCCAAAGGAAAAGAAATTATCATTTTGGGGCCCGTAATCCGAGGAAAAAAAGGAGAACACCGGGGGATTTTAGAAGAAATTCAGAGAGGAGGATTTGTCAGGGTGAGGATTGATGGAATAATTTATCGGATAGAGGAAGCCTCGGGATTGAAACTTTCTCATTACAAAAAACACAACATTGAGGTGGTGGTGGATAGACTGATTCTTGATAAAGATTTAGACAAGTCAAGGTTAGTCGATTCTCTAGAAATGGCTTTAAAATTAGGAAAAGGCATCCTAATTGTAAGTCAAATGTCAAATGTTAAAGGTCAAAACTACATACCCCCCCACCACCCTCCCGCTAAAGCGGCCCCCTCGTCAAAAGACGAAGTCTTTTCAGAGCAATTTGCCTGCGAGGAGTGCGGAATTTCTCTGCCAGAATTAGAGCCAAGATTTTTTTCTTTCAATAGTCCTTATGGAGCTTGCCCATCCTGTCAGGGGTTGGGAGAGAAATTAGAAGTTGAGCCCTCATTGGTTATCCCTAATCCCAATTTATCTCTCGAGGAAGGAGCAATTTTTCCCTGGGCCCATGCTTCCCACAAAATAGGAAGACAGGGTTATTTTTGGTGGCAACTTTCCGATTTAGCTGAAAAATGTAATTTTTCATTAGATACACCCATTAAAAATCTATCAAAAAAAATTTTAGATATTATTCTTTATGGAAAAGAATCCTTTGAGGGAGTAATTCCTAATCTGGAAAGAAGATATTATCAAACTGACTCTGAAGCGGCTCGTCAGGAAATTGAGAAATATATGGTTGAGAGAAGATGTGAGAAGTGCCAGGGGAAGAGATTAAAACCAGAAGCCTTAGCAGTAACAATAACAGGGAAATCGATTGATCAGATTGTCGGAATGAGCATTGATAAAATAAAAGAATTTTTTGAAGAAATCGCGAAACCGAGGCGGCAAAATACCAGGAAGAGACGCAAAACCTTAAGCGAAAATGAATTCAGGATTGCCCAACCAATTATTAAAGAAATTATCAATCGCTTGCAATTTCTGATTGATGTTGGCTTAGATTATCTGACTTTGGATAGAAAAACTAAAACCTTGGCTGGAGGTGAAGAACAAAGAATAAGATTGGCTACCCAAATTGGTTCAAAATTAACCGGAGTTTTATATATTTTAGACGAACCATCCATCGGTCTTCATGCCAGGGACCAGGGAAGATTAATTGAAACTTTAAAAAAACTTAGAGATTTGGGGAATACGGTGGTGGTAGTTGAACATGATTATCAAACTATTCGTCAAGGAGCTGATTGGGTAATTGATATTGGACCTGGAGCAGGAAAACATGGTGGTAAAGTTATTTTTGAGGGGACACCGAAAGAATTACTTAAAGCTCATACACTTACTGGAGATTATTTGAGCGGTCGAAAGAAAGTAGAAATCAAATTGAAACCAAAATCTGTTGAAACCAGGTTTCAACAGTGCTTAATGATTAAGGGAGCAAAGGAGCATAATTTGAAAGATATTGATGTTAGGGTTCCTTTAGGAAAATTTGTCTGTATTACTGGCGTTTCTGGTTCTGGGAAAAGTTCTTTGATGAACGACATTTTGGCCCGGGCTTTGATGAGAAAATTTTATAAATCAAAAGAGGAGCCGGGAGAACATCGAGAAATTTTAGGAACTGAGAATTTAAATAAAGTGGCTTTGGTTGATCAATCTCCAATTGGCAAAACTCCGAGATCAAACCCGGCAACTTATACCGGAGCTTTTTCTTATATCAGAGATCTCTTCTCTAAAACCCGCGAAGCCAGAATCAGAGGTTATCAGCCGGGTCGCTTTAGTTTTAATGTCAAGGGAGGAAGATGCGAATCCTGTGAGGGTCAGGGAGAGATAAAGATTGAGATGTATTTTTTACCGGATGTTTACGTTGAATGCCAGGAGTGTAAAGGTAAAAGATTTGATAAGGAAACATTAGGGATTGAATACAAGGGGAAAAATATTGCTGAAATTTTAGAGATGACAGTTGAGGAAGCTCTGGAATTTTTCAAAAATATATTTGGTTCTATCTTCACGCTTGTGAAAGTTGACATAATCTACAATCATAACAGCTATTCTAATCCTAAGATTTACATATAGATTTCGCTTGGTAAGTTCTGATAGAATTTGCTATGGCGTTTCCGCCTTGAACACT
>JAUWYS010000053.1 GCA_030615715.1 bacterium | reverse complement strand
CTGCTTAAAAGGCAGTTACTCTACCAAATTGAGTTATGGGGGCATTTTATATTCCTTCTTCTTTTAGCTTTTCTAAAAGTTCTTTTTGTTTTTTGGTTAATCTCTTCGGCGTCTTGACAATCAATTCTACATAGAGATTCCCTTTCCCATAACCTGAAAAATGAGGAATTCCTTTATTAGAAATTCGTAAAATTTTTCCTGATTCAACACCAGAAGGAACTTTTAGTAAAATTTTGGTTCTCTCAAGAGTAAGAACCTCCATTTCTGCTCCTAAAGCTGCCTGGGAAAAAGAAATAGGTATTGAGATATATAAATCATCTCCTTTTCTTTTGAAAATTGGGTGCAATTTGACAAAAATTCGAACATATAAATCTCCTGTCTTTCCTCCTCTTCTACCTGCCTCTCCTTTACCTTCGATTTTTATCACTTGATTGGTATCAACTCCAGCTGGAATAAAAATTTTTATATCTTCTGCTCCCTCAATTCTCCCCTCTCCTCTACAGACATTGCAGGGAGTTTGTGGCCTCTGACCCTCCCCACCACATTCAGGACAAGTAACAAATCTGGTAAATGAGCCAAAAAAGGTTCTTTTTATCTGCTGAACTTCTCCCCTGCCCCGGCAAGAAAAACATTCGTTTACAGAACTATTAGGTTCAGCCCCAGAGCCCCGGCAACGAGAGCAACAAATCAGTTTTTGTAAAGAAATTACTTTTCCCTTGCCCTTTAGAGTTATCTCTAAGGGAATTTCTATATTAATCTCAATATCTTTTCCTCTTTTTAAATCTTTTCTTCTTCGAGAAATACCAAAACCAAAGACTTCCTCAAACATCTCTCCTAAATCTAAATCTCCAAAATCAAACTCTTCCCCTTCTCCAAAGTTTCCCCCGGGCCACTGAAAACCAAAATCTGACTCTCCTCCCCCCGGCATCTCCTCAAAAACCCGACCAAATCTATCATATTGAGTTCTTTTTTCCTTATTAGAAAGAACCTGATAGGCTTCATTTATTTCTTTGAATTTTTTCTCATCTCCTCCTTTATCAGGATGGTATTTATGGGCCAGTTTGCGGAAGGCCTTTTTGATTTCATCTTGAGAGGCGCTACGAGAAATGCCCAAAATTTGATAATAATCCTTTGTCATAATTATTTCTCTTTATATTCCCCTTCTTCGGCTTGGGGGCCTTTGTCTTCCTTTGGTTTCTTTTCTTCTGCTTGGGTTTTCTTATAAAGTTCTGTTCCTACTTTTTGGATAGCTTGTGAGAGTTCCGAAGTCTTACTTTTTATTTCCTCTATATTATCACTATCTTTAACTTTTTTCAAAGCCTCAATTTTCTCCTCAATTCCTTTTTTGGAATCAGAGGAAATTTTATCGCCAGCATCTCTAAGAGTTTTCTCATAGGTATAAATCAAATTATCGGCCAGATTTTTAACTTCGATTAACTCTTTCTTTCTCTGGTCTTCGGCAGTGTGCAATTCCGCTTCCTTTTTCATTTTCTCAACTTCTTCTTTGGAAATACCAATTGAGCCCTCGATTCTTACTGACTGAGTCTTTTGGGTTGCTTTATCTTTGGCTGAAACATTCAAGATTCCATTGGCGTCAATATCAAAAGTTAC
>JAUWYS010000012.1 GCA_030615715.1 bacterium | reverse complement strand
ATAAGAACGGAAACCTTCAAGGCTTCAGGCCCCGGGGGGCAATACGTCAACAAGCGCCAGACGGCGATTCGGATTATCCATTTGCCAACCGGAATTTCTGTTGCTTCCCAAACCTCAAGAAACCTTGCCGAAAATAAAAAGGCTGCCCTGGAAATTCTATCTGCTAAACTTTTTGCTAAAAAGCAAGAGAAGCTCGAAAGCACCAGAGCACAAGAAAGAAAATCTCAAATTGGTCGAGCCCAACGAGCCGAAAAAATAAGGACTTACAATTTCCCCCAGGACAGAGTTACCGACCACCGAATAAAAAAAACCTGGCACAATCTTGAAAAGATAATGGCAGGAAATTTAAGGCCGATAATCAGTAAACTCCAGAAAGCATTCTAATCTCTATATAGCCGATTCAATTGCTTTAATGTCTTTCTCGTATCCTTTGGCTAACCTCATTACCGGGTAGCCGTAGTCCCCTCGGTAAACATTGCTATAATAGGATTTGTACCAAGCGGGTCCCGCAAAATAACTCAAAACGGCGTTAAATTCACTATCATAAGTTTGTTTGTCAGCTCCGTAATCTTTCAAATAAAGAGCGGCGGCCAAAAATGCATCTTTAATGTTCCAGGGGTCAGCTGCTTTTCCAGTAATTTCTTTTACTTTTCCTCTGTATAAAACCCAGGTGGAGGGAATAAACTGCGCCGGCCCCATGGCTCCTCCCCATCCGTAACTCATTGGACAAGAAACTAAAGTATTGTAAGGGTCTCTGTTCAACTCTTTTGTTATGGATAAAAACGGCACAACGTCTCTGGTTGGCTTCATTACCCGGCTAATCTTTGCTCCATTGAAAGCCACCACCCCCGCCCCGGTTGAGCTGTTTTTTAAATAACACTGGCCGACATTTTTTCCGATGTTTGATTCTTGAGTTAACACCGCCAATAAAAGAGCGGGCCGAACTCCGGTAATGCCTTCCACGTATTTAGCCAGCTCCAGGGCCTCACCAAAAGTCGGGGCTTCGGGCACTCCGATTAACTCAAAAATTCTTGCCTCTATTTCTGCTGCTTTTCTTTCGGTTTCTTCTTTCTCTTTGAGATACTTTTGATATTCTGCCTCAGTCAATCTCAAGAAATATTCTTGGGTTTTCTTGGCACCGGCACTCTCTTGTTTTTGAAGCAGTTGAATGGTTACTATATTCTCTAAATCGTCTTTCTCTACAAGCATGGTATCTTTCTGGCTTTCCAAAGAACCTTTCAAACCCTTAATATCAGTTAGCAGGTCTTGGGTTTCCAGATTCAGGGCTTCAAGAGCCATTAAATCGTCAAAAAAATCGGCTAAGCTTTTCTCGGCCAGAAATATCTCCAAAAGGCTCCTTTGGTCTTCCTCGTAACGAAGCTGTAAAATGTTGGCTAAGTTTTCTTTGATATCGGCGATTTTTAAACTTGTTACATCAATTGATGTTTGGGTGTCGCCGATTTGAAAATTAAGGTCTTTAATGATTAAATTATTTCGATAAGCCTGATAATCTAATTGTTCAATTCTTTTTCCTAAAATATATATTTCATTCTGGAGGCTCTTTTTTTCCTGCTGGGTTTTAGTGATATCCTCTTCGTATTGAGCAATTTGCTCCTCTAATTTTTTTAATTCTGCCTCCAGGGCTTCTCTTTCCTCAGTCGTGGTTTGAGCAAAACCCCTGAAGTTGGGAAATAAAAAAACAATAATAAGAATACCGAGCAAGATTGTTTTTGTGAAGCGAAAGAACATATAAGAATTGAAAATTATTTCTCGGTTTTCTCTTTTTTTATCTCTTCCCTCTTTCCCTCTTCTGCTGGTTTCTCTTCTTCCTCTGCCTTCTCTTCCTTTTCCTTCTCGGCTTCTTCGGCTACTACTTCTTCCTCTTCTTCCTCCACTGGTGGAGCAACATTGGCTACCATTTCATCGGACTCTCTTAAAATCTTAATTCCCTCAGGAATCTTTAAATCACCAATTGAAATTCTATCCTCAAACGTTTTAAGTCCTCCTACATCCACTTTAATTTCCCGTGGCAGGTTCTGAGCCAATCCTTTAACCTCCACTACTTGAATCTCCTTGACCAAAGTGCCACCCAGGTCTTTGACAGCCAAGGGTTCTCCTTCAAAAACCAAGGGAATTTCTGCTTCAACTTCCTTGCGGGAGGATGGATGATAGAAATCAACGTGCAAAAACTTTCCTTTCAAAGGGTCTCGAGCTGTCTGGTGGATTAAAACCTGCCATTTCTTGGGAGGATTTTCACCAACCTCAAGAGAAATCAAAGAGCTCTCCCCTGCCTCGCCGTAAACTTCTTCAAACTCTTTCTCGTCAACCTCCAGGGAGAGATTTTTAATTTCCGGCCCATACAAAACAGCCGGCAATACCTTGTTTTTCCTCAACTCTTTCAATCCTTTGCCAACTTTTTCTCTAATTTTAGCCTTAAGACTTAGCATGTCTACTCTTTAATTTTAATAATTTGTACGGGGCAGACCTCAACTGCTTCTTTGGCACAGCCAGGGTCTGAAACCTCAAGTGTTTCCACCTCTGTTTTAGAATCCTTTTCAGAGCCCTTCAAATGGGCTTTTCCCTCCTCTTTCATCTCAAAATATTTGGGACATAAACTAACACAACTTCCACAACCAATACATTTTGCTTTCTCGTGAATTATTTTCATAACGGTTTCTTCTCTACTTTCACTTTGGGCCATGAGCCCCATTGGCCTTTTTTCAACAAGCCATTTTTGGCTCCGACTTTCTGAATACAGCTTGTCGCATTAGCAGTTGCCAATTGAATAGCATATCTTATATCATTTTTTTCCAAAAGTCCACTCAAAAACCCGCTTCCATAAGCATCTCCAGCTCCGGTTTTTTCAAGGGGTAAAATCGAGGGAGCTCCTGCCTCAAAAACATATTTACCATCAGAAACCACTGAACCCTCCCTGCCTTTGGTCACCACCACCATACCTCCAGTAAGAGAATTCAATTTTTTAATCATCATCTCTTGGTTTTGTGAGGGAATTTTTGTTAAGAGAGCCGCTTCCTCTTTATTTAAGATTAGAATATCAACCTGGGAAAGAATTGGCTTCAAAATCTCTTCTCCTAAATTCAGCTGTCCCGACCCTGGGTTGGCAGCCACCTTTATCTTATGCTCTCTGGCAAATTTTACCAAAGGTCCAAAAAGCTGGGTTGATTTTTCGCTTAAAGGCGCCAAATAAAACCAGTTAACCTTGGTCAACTTTTCCCAGGGAATATCTGTCCCGTCCATAAAATGGCAAGCTCCCCGATAAAGTAAAATCGTTCTTTCCCCAATGGGAGAGGAAAGGATAACCGAGTAAGCGGTAGGATATTTTTTATCTTTTTTAATAAACCGGGTTTCCACCTTAAATTTTTTCAGTTCCTCAATCAATGCCTCTCCCCTCTTATCATTGCTCACCTTACTGCAACAAGCCACCTTAAATCCCTGATTGCTGAAAGTGGCGGCTGTGTTGGTAGCTCCTCCACCACTAGCCACCTGTAGATTCTCAATAAATATTTTCGCTCCCAAGGGAAAACAAAGAGATTTGCCTTCCTGTGCTTCTCTTTCTTCCAGGATTCGATAATTCTCTTTTTTCAATCTCAAAAAACTATCCCTGGTCGCCGACCCAAATGTTATGATATCGTATTTCATCTTTTTAGTTTAGCTAAGTTTAAAATTGTTTTTATTACGGCGTCTGGTGATAACGACATTGAGGGAATTTTACAATCCATTAAAAATTTAGCGAAATCGGGAAGTGAAGAAGGAGCATCGCCGCAAATTCCACAGTATTTCCTTTTCATTTTACAAAGTCGGATAATTTTTGAAATCATCTTTTTGATGGCTTCATTTCTCTCGTCACCAATCTTTTGTAAATAGGCATTGTCGCGGTCAATACCCAACGAGAGTTGGGTGAGGTCATTGCTTCCTATGCTAACTCCATCGAATATCTTCAAAAATTCTTCGGCTAAAATCACATTGGAAGGAATTTCAGCCATCACATAGACCTCAAGTCCATTTTTTCCCCTCTCTAATCCGGCTTTTTTCATTAAATTCAGAACTTTTTTCCCTTCTTCAACCGTTCGGCAAAAGGGTACCATCAATTTTACATTTTTCAGACCAAAAACGTCGCGAACCCTTTTGATGGCTTGACATTCCATCAAGAAGGCAGGTTTGAATTTTTCATCATAATACCGGGAAGCCCCTCGCCAACCCAACATAGGATTGGCTTCATCTTTTGGTTCAAATAATTCTCCTCCAATTAATTGGCGATATTCATTGGTTTTGAAATCAGAAAATCTGACAATCACCTCTTTGGGATAAAAAGCAGCGGCAATTTGAGCAATCCCCTCAGCCAACTCTTTGCGGAAATACTCTTTCTTGTCTTTGTGTTCAATGGTTATTCTTTCAATGCTCTTTTTGATAGATTTATTTTTTAATTTTTTGTAGTGGTAAAGCGCCAAAGGATGAACTCTTATCTTCTCAGCAATGATAAATTCCTCTCTGGCCAAACCCACTCCATCATTTGGCAAAAACGAGGTCTTGAAAGCAATCTCTGGCGCACCAATGTTTATCATTATCTTTGTTTTTAATTTCGGAATTTTCTTTAAGTCATATCTTTTTATTTTGAATGGAACTTTTCCTAAATAAATTCTTCCATTTAATCCTAGGGTGCAATCAACGGTTACCAGCTTTCCAGTTTTTAAAATTTGGGTTGCTTTTTCGGTGCCTACAATACAAGGGATACCCAATTCGCGACTCACTATTGCACTGTGGCAGGTCTTGCCTCCTTCATCAGTAACAATGGCTGAGCAATTTCTCATTATCGGAAGCCAATCGGGGTCAGTCATTTTGGTTACCAAAACTTCTCCTTTTTTGAATTGGGAAATTTTGGAAACATCAGCAATTAAATGAACTTTGCCAAAGCCGATTTTATCGCCGATGGCCGTGCCCCTTAACAGAGGCGGCTTTTTCGTTCTTATCTGGTATTCCTCAAAAACCCTACTTTTTTTGAGGGCGTGGACGGTTTCTGGTCTTGATTGAGTAATAAAGAGCTCTCCGGTTTTTCCATCTTTGGCCCACTCAATATCTTGAGGAATCTTATAAAGCTCTTCAATTGCGGAACCCCAGCGAGCCAGAGTCAAAATCTCATCATCAACCAAAGAAAACTTAAGCTGCTTTGAAGAAGGAACATTTACTTCTTTCAATCCTCCTTTTTTATGATAGACATATTTTCTTGTCTTTCTTCCTAAGTTTTTTAGAATGATTGACCGGTATCCCTGTTTTAAAGTTGGCTTGAAAATATAAAATTCATCAGGGGTAATCTTTCCTTTAACAACCATCTCCCCTATCCCATAAATTGAATTTATCAAAACTACCTTGTCAAAGCCCGTCTCGGTATCTAAGGTGAACATCACCCCGGAAGATGCCAAATCGCTTCTTGCCATTTTTTGAACGCCAACCGAAAGGGCGAATTTTAAATGGGGAACTTTCTTTTCTTCTCGATAAGCAATCACCCGGTCATTAAAAGTGGAAGCTAAGCATTTTTTTATTGCTATCAATAAATTAGCTTCCCCAGAAATATTTAAAAAAGTCTCAAATTGACCAGCAAAGGACATGGTCGGGGCATCTTCTGCTACCCCAGAGGACCTTACCGCTACATCAGTGTTTTCCTCCTGATATTTCCTGCTCAATTTTTTATACGCCCTCTCAATTTCTCGCTTCAAATCCTCCGGGAACTCCGCTTTTAAAATAAGGTTTCTGGCTGCCCGGCCTGTTTCTTGTAAGCTTTTTAGACTTCTTGGGTTAAATTTCTTAAAAATCTCTTTTAACTTCTTATCAATCTTGTTTTCCTTCAAGAAATACCAAAAAGCCCTTGAGGTTAAACTGAAACCATCAGGAATATTTACCCTTTTCCTGCCCAATTTTGAGAGCATCTCTCCCAGAGAGGCATTTTTCCCTCCCACCAAACGAATATCCTTGGAGGAAATTTCCTTAAACCACAGAATATATTTTTGAGATTTTTTCATAATTTATCTCTCCCTCAAAAAAATAGCAATATCATAAGGGTCATTGTCGCCAGCCCCTTCATCCCAACAAGTACAACAAGTCGGTCTTTCGTTAACCGGACAGTTGCCGGCTTCGCAAGCTCCATACAAAACTGCGTAAGTGCCCGAGCAGCCACAGCAAGGGTCGGTCACTCTCAGATAGCGATAAATACATTGAGACCCCCCACCATCTTTGATGTCTCGCCATTCCTTGGGAGTCACCAGTAAAAATTCTTCATCGCTTAATGGTTTAATAAAGGAATCGGCTTCCCCGTTAACTATATTTCCAGCATCCCAATCCCCCCAACAATCAATATCTCCAGAGTCCGTATTGTCTGGGTATTGTCCGTAGGTTGAGTAATAAAGCTGCAAACCATGGACAATCTGATAGAGTTCCTGGATTCTTCTGGTATCTCTGGCCTGAAGCGTTCCTCTGATGGAGGTTGAAATTATGGTACCGGCCAAAATTCCGATAACGGCAATCACCACCAAAAGCTCAAGCAGCGTAAACCCTTTTTGCCTCATATTTTTACCCAATTATTTCCTTAATCTTTTCAACACTTTGAGGATTAGCCAAAGTAGATAAATCGCCAAGCTCCTCTCCGGTAAATAACTTTTTCAGGATTCTCCTCATAATTTTTCCGCTACGGGTCTTGGGTAAATCTTCAACCAAATAAACTTCTTGGGGTAGGACAATCGGTCCTATTTCTTTTCTAACCTGTTCCACCACCTCTTTTTTTAATTGTTCAATTGTTTTTTCTGTTTTTTTGGAAACCACAAAAGCTATGGGCACCTCTCCCTTGATTTCGTCTGGCTTTCCCACCACCGCGCACTCGGTGATGTCTTCGTGTAAAGCAATGGCACTCTCCAACTCTCCAATGGTTACGCGATGGCCAGCTACTTTAATGACGTCATCCACTCTACCAACAATTCTTATCAGCCCCGCTTTGTCTTCATAGGCAGCGTCTGAAGTAAAATAAATTTCTTTGCCATATTGACTCCAATAGGTTTCCAAATATTTTTCTGGATTTTTATAGATTCCCCGTAAAAATCCTGGAGCAAAAGGTGGTAAAACAACCAAATTCCCCTCCTTACCTGGCCCCAAGGACTTTCCTTTTTTATCTAAAATATCAACCTTAACACCCGGGAAGGGCAAACCAATGAAGGAGGGCTTGAAGGGTCCTATACCTGGTAGAGAGCTAATTAAAATTCCACCTGTTTCTGTTTGCCACCAAGTATCAACTATGGGGCATCTCCCCCGCCCCACTTCTTCAAAGTACCAATACCAGGCAGCTTCATCAAATATCTCACCAACCGACCCTAATATCCTCAAACTGTCTAACTTATGTTTCTTTAGAAAATCCGCCCCGTATTTCTCAAACATTCGGATAGCGGTTGGAGCAGTGTAAAAAACGGTCACTTGATGTTTATCAATAATCTGACACCATCTATCGGGCTCGGGCCAATCGGGCGCTCCTTCAAAAATCAAAAAAGTTATGCCATTTAATAAGGGGGCGTAGCAGCTGTAGGTATGCCCGGTAATCCAGCCAATATCAGCCATTGACCAAAAAACATCCTCTTCCCGCCAGTCAAATATCCATTTGCCGGTAAATTTTGCCTGAACAGCATAGCCACCGCAAGTGTGTATTGTTCCCTTGGGCTTACCGGTGCTTCCCGAAGTATATAAAATAAACAGCAAGTCCTCCGAGTCCATTATTTCGGGCTGGCATTGGTCGCTTTCATTTCTAACCAAATCAGTCCACCAAAGGTCTCGGCCGTCCTGCCAGGGTATTTCATTGCCCGTTCTCTTTACCACGATTACCTTTTCTACCTTTGTTTCTTTA
>JAUWYS010000006.1 GCA_030615715.1 bacterium | reverse complement strand
CATATTTTTTAAAAGTTCGGTTTTGCCCATGCCGGTTTTTCCCACCAGATAAATATGCCGGCGTCTATCGTCAAGCTTAATGCCGAATTTTTTTCTCTCATTACGGAAGGTGGTGGTGGCAAAAAAATTGGTCTCCATAGTTTATTCCGTAGGAATAGGTGGCGGGCCTCCCTTTTTAGCTCCGATGCGGGGCACCCCGGGGGCTGGAGCGGCTATCCTGCCCGGGAAATGATACAAGGTGGCTAATTCTTCAATGTTTAAAATGTATCTTCCCCCCAGGAAGGGATAGGCAGGGTCTCTGGGATATAAAGGAGGGACCCTCATGACATATTTTCGGAATGTTCTTCTTTTTCTTAAATGGAGCCTTCTCTTGGGCCAGAACCATTCTACCCTGGGAAAGGTTTTTTTCCAGGGCTTCAAACCGCTAAGATTCTCAGTGGAAATCCCCTTAAAAAAACCAAAGGCAATTCGAGACTTTGGCTTAAAAAAGACATCTCTCTTGCCAAGATAAATACAGCGGATATTTGTGTAGTAACCGACCTTGGCAATTTTATCCTCAATCCCTTTGACAATATCCCGCTCTCCCGGAGTCAAACGCATTTCCGGGGGAATGATCGGCGCCTCCTTTTCTTCTTCCTCATAAGGTACTTTGCCGCTGATTAAAACTTGGGCTGCCTCCCCCACCATTGATTTGGGTGGGAGTTCTTTGGGTCTTTTGACAATTTCAGCGACAATTTTTCTCCCCTCTTTTGCCCAGGGAATTTCTTCCCTGACCGCGGTAATTCTAATCTGGACCCAGAGCTGCTCTCCCGGCTTTAAAACAGTCATCCCTTCAAGCAGACCTGCCAGCGGGGTGATTCTTTTTTCCTCCGGGGTTGAGGGTGCTTCTTCAAAGGCCCGGTAGGTTCTGATGGGATAGGGACTCTTGTTAGTATTAATCATGTCCCAACCAAAAACGTCCCATTCCTTATTGGGAATATTCTGGGGAACGTTCTTGGTGTAGTCCTCAACCTGAGATATTTCAGCATCGGGAAATTGAGCGTAGATGTTTGACTCAATAATGTCTCGAAATGGCTCGGGCGTTCTTATGAAGAAGTGGATTTCCCCTCCGATGCTGACAATCTCCAAACTTATGGAAAGCTGAAATTGCCCCTCAATCCATTTTTGTTTCCAGGTGATAATATCGTGTATCCCATGAAACCCAGCAAAAACCTGCTCCATGGACTGGATGAGCCGGGGAACTTCTTCGGGAATTTTAATTTCTAGTATTATCTTTTTAATGCTGTTATCCCACTTTTCCTGGATATAGAAGAGATAGATGAATTTGAAAGGAAAAAAAAGAACGATGGGCAAAAGAATCCACCACCAAATTTTGAGGAACTGCCAAAAGATATTTAAGATTGAAACTATTGGTTCAAATGGAAAAAGTTCAGGCATTAGAAATTAAGGCCTTAAAATCAGGCCCTTTTTAGGATGTACTTCCCTTCTTTGTTTTTCAAAAAGTAATTTCTATCAGACAGATTCAAAAGGATGGTATTTTCTTTAACTAATCTTTGCCTGAGAACTCTTTTTAAGATTTCTTCCCGGGAAAGAGGCTTGGCTTTTTCTTTTAAGATTTTTGAGATAACGTCTTTAACGGTGCCTGTCTGATAGCCCCATTCTCGGAGAGCATAAATCCCCCTGCCAACCAGGACAAATCTTTCGTCCCGGATTAATTCATTATGAACTGTCTGGGGAAGGACTTGGCTTTTTACAAAAAATTTTCCTCGGAGCCCTCCTGAATCTTCGGCGATTTTTCTGAAATGCAAAGGTTTCTCTGTTTTTTTGAGGACTAAATAAGCTCTGTCTTTTACTCCCCTCGGCTTGATTTCTGGCCAGGCCGTCAAGCCGTAATCTCCCATTGGTCCTTTTTCAATTTTCTTGGCAATTTCAAGGGAAGAGAGAGTAAATTGAGGGGACTCTTTGGGACTGCCAAAAGAACGGAGAAGCTTGTCTTCTGAAATAGGGGTTGATATTTGCTCTATTTTTTTAAAAAGTCTTGTTAAAATTACCCCGACCCTCTCAGAAAGATTCTGGTCAATTGTCCAAAAAGGATAAAAATCTTCGGTCTCTGAATAGCGAAAGAAAACATCCCCCAAATCCAAAAGAAAATGAACTTGGTTCTGAGAACGCTCTCCCCCCAAATCTGCCAAAAGAATATCTTCTCTTTTCAGCCCTCCCTGATTTTTAAGATGACTTTTGAAATGAGAGAAAACTCTCTTCAGGTCCTCTTCGGTTTTTTGCTCTTCCAAGCTAAAGAAGCCATCATTTTCAATCTGGCGGATTCTCTCTCTGGTTACCCCAAAATCGTGACCAATGGCTTCCAGGGTTTCTCTCTTTCCAGAATCTCCCAATCCAAATCTTCTCCCCATAACCTCTTGCTGTCTTTGAGTTAAGGGGTTTAAAACCTTCTGACAAATTTTTTGGTAATTAAAATTAAATTGAGACATGTTATCCTATTTAAGCATAATGAAAAATAATTGTCAACTCTCCTTCCGGTATCTCCTCTCCTTGAAGCGGAGGAAACTGACCAGCAGCGGGGTAGCCAAAAATAGCGAAGAATAAGTACCAAGACCGATTCCCAAAATAAGAGCCAGAGAAAAATACTTCAGGGTTTCTCCTCCGAACAAAAATATGGCAAAAAGGACGAAGAGAGTGGTCAAGGAAGTGTTCAAAGAGCGAGTCAGGCTTTGGTTCAAGCTCTTCTCAACCGTCAAATCAAAAGTAGGTTCTCGGAGCCTCAAAAGATTTTCCCTGACCCTGTCAAAAACAACCACAGAATCGTTGATGGAATAACCGAAAATAGTCAGAAAGGCAGTGATAATGGGAATGGTAATTTCTATGCCGTAAAACCTGCCCAAAATTGCGAAGATACCCAGAGGAATTAACACATCATGAAAAAGGGCGAGCAGGGAGGTTAAGCCATAAACATAAGATTTAACCGGACGGGAAATTCTTCTGAAGCTGAAAGCGATGTAAAGCAAGATGGCAAGTAAAGCCAAAGAAATAACGATTTTGGTCTTTTGGGTTAGTTCTCTGCCAATCACCGGCCCGATGGATTGGAAACTTTCCGAACCCTCTTCAACTTCCCCCAACTTCCCGAGTTCTTCCAAAATCTTCTGATGGGTCTCCTCTGAAATATCTCTCATTCTCAAGAGAACCCCCTTCTCCCCCAAGGGCTGAACGACCACCTCCCCCAGTTCAAGTTCTTTTAAACTCTCTCTTATTTCAAGGGAAGAGGGCACCTGGTTTTGGTAAGTTAAAGAGAGCATGCTTCCTCCGGTAAAATCAATGCCCAAATTCAACCCAAAAACAAAGATACTGACCACACTCAAGCCGACTAAGGTAATAGAGATTATATAGAATATTCTGCGGTGTTTGATAAAGGGAATATACATGATTTACGAATAAATAAGCGCGAGCGTTATCCCCATAACCATTTTATTTTTTCTATTTTTGTCCCAATGAAGCTTCTCAAAAAAGTTCTGACCACAAACAAGGCAGAGAACATACTAATTAAAATTCCAAAACTCAAAGTTACCGCAAACCCCTTGATAAAACTGGTGCCGAAACTGAACATAATCAAAGCGACAATGAGAGTGGTCAGGTTGCCGTCCCTGATGGATGGCCAAGCCCGGAAAAAACCTATCTCAACCGACCTTGAAAAACCGGCTCCCTGTTTTCTTTCCTCTTTCATTCTCTCAAAAATCAAAACATTAGCGTCAACCGCCATACCAACCGACAAAATAGCCCCTCCAATGCCAGCCAAGGTCAGAGTGACGGGCACCAGTTTGAAAAGAGCCAGTAAAATGCCAGCATAGATGAGCAAACTCAAAGAAGCCAAAACACCAGAAACTCTGTAAAAGGCAATCATAAACAAAAGCACCAGCAAAAAACCAATGATGCCCGCTTTCAATGATTTTTCCAAAGAAATTTTTCCCAGGACGGGACCCACCGTATCTTGGGAAATCAATTTAATGGGCACGGGTAATGCCCCGGCATTTAAGTTTCTAACTAATTCTTTGGCTTCCTCAATGGTGAACCTTCCTGTAATTTGAGCTTTGCCTGAGGGAATGGGCTCTCTGACCACCGGAGCTGAAATTAAAACATCATCAATAAAAATGGCTATTCTTTTGCCAACGTTTCTGGCGGTCAGGTCCTTGAAAATTTCTCTGCCCTCTGAATCAAACTCCAGAATAACCTGGGCTTCAAAAGTTGTTTGATTAAAATCCAGTTGGGCTCTTTTTAGATACTGTCCGGTTAATTTTGTTGGTAAGAAGTACGGCTCCTCCTCTATCTCTTCTCTGAACTCAAGATAAGGAGTTTTGCCTATCATCTGAATGGCTTCTCCCACCTCTTTGACTCCCGGCAATTCAACAAGCAGCCGCCGGTCTTCCCGGGTCTGTTGAATTTGAATCTTGGGCTCCACTACTCCGAAAAGATTAACTCTTCTCTCAATGACATCCCTTAAACCCTGCATGGCTTCTCCCTCTTCTCCCTTGTCAATTTTTGATAAATCGGCCAGGTAAACCAAATGGGTTCCTCCCTGTAAATCAAGCCCCAAGCGGAAAGGCTTTTCGGGAAACCGAGGCAAACTTAAAAAAGTTTTTGAGTTAACAAAGCTGATACCCTGATTGATGTATTTGGGCTCAACTGAATTCAAAGCAAGAAAAGCCAGGACAATAACGATGATTAAACTGAGATAGGTTTTATGCTTCATGTTTGGAGGTTAATTTGAAGATGGTTCTTGAAATCTGGGAATCAATTGAATCTTGAAGTTCCCTGAAGATTTTGTAAGCACCGGTTTTGTATTCCACCAGAGGGTCTCGGCCGCCGAAAGCACGCAACCTTACCGAATCTTTTAAAAATTCCATGGTTTCTAATTGGTCTTTCCAGAAAAAATCTAAGGTTCTCAAGCAAACGAATCTGCCAATTTTTTCCATATTCTCTGTCCCCTCTTTCTCTTCTTTAGCTCCAAACACCTTTTCCGCTAAATCATTTAAATAATCTAAAATTTGTTGGGTCTGGCGAAATTCCCCCAGCTTGGCATGGACGGCATCTACCATCGGGAAAATAGTTTTTATTTCTTCAAAGATTTCTTCAAAGTGCCAATCGTCGGGAGAGGTTGAGGAGCAATGAAAATCAACAATTTTTTTAATCTCTTTTTTAATAATTTTGAGAAGATGTTCTTTGAGCTCTTGGTAGGAGTATTTTAAAATCTTTTTTCTTTGATGGTAAATGACCTGGCGATGTTTGGAAATCACGTCATCATATTCCAGAAGATGACGTCTCGAGTCAAAATTTAATCCCTCAACTGAAGCCTGGGCTTTTTCAATGGCTCCAGACAGGATTTTAGCTTCAATGGGCTGTGATTCTGGAATTTTTAACATTTCCATTAAGGATTTTATTCGCTCTGAGCCAAATCTTCTTAAGAGCTCGTCTTCCAAGGAAATAAAGAATTGGGAAGAACCAGGATCTCCCTGTCTGCCAGCCCTACCTCGCAATTGATTGTCAATGCGTCTGGCTTCGTGTCTTTGAGCTCCGATGACGTGCAAGCCACCCAATGTCTTGATTTTTTTAGCTTCCTCCATGTCAGGAGGATTGCCTCCCAAGATTATATCAACCCCTCTGCCTGCCATATTGGTGGCTACGGTAATCTCGCCCAGTTTGCCAGCTTGAGCAATAATCTGACCTTCTCTCTCATGCTGCTTAGCATTTAAAATCTGGTGGCTGATACCTTCTCTTTCCAAAAGTTTTCCCAGATATTCATTTTTTTCAATGGAGGTGGTGCCAACCAGGATGGGCTGACCTTTCTGGTGCCGAGTTCTAATTTCCTCAACGATGGCTTTAAATTTTCCTTTTTCTGCTTTGTAAACCCTGTCTGGTAAACTTTGTCTTTGCATGGGTTCTGCCGTCGGCACAATAACCACCTCAAGACAATAAACTTTATCAAATTCTTCAGCCGAAGTCGCGGCGGTGCCGGTCATGCCAGCCAATTTTTGATACATTCTGAAATAATTCTGAAAAGTAATGGTGGCTAAGGTTCTTGACTCCGGCTGGACTTCAAGTCTTTCTTTGGCTTCAATGGCTTGATGAAGTCCCCCTGAATACCTTCTACCCGGCAGCAATCTCCCGGTAAACTCATCAACAATGATTATTTTGCCATTTTTAACAACATAATCTTTGTCTCTCTGAAAAAAAACCTCAGCCCGGAGAGCTTGCTCTAAATAGTGGGGGTACTTCATGCCTCTTTCTTGATAAATATTTTTTAGGCCCAAAATTTTCTCAATTTTATCAATGCCCTCGTCGGTTAAAGTGGCTGCCTTCATCTTTTCATCAACATTGTAATCAAGGTTCTCTTTCAATTGAGGAGTAATTCTGGAAAATTCTTGGTACATCTTTGAGGCCTCAAAATCCGGCTGGGAAATTATTAAGGGAGTTCTGGCTTCGTCAATTAAGATAGAGTCAACCTCATCAATGATGGCAAAATTAAATTCTCTCTGGGCTTGGTCTCTCACAGACTGAACCATGTTGTCTCTCAAATAATCAAAACCAAATTCATTGTTTGTCCCGTAAGTAATATCGGCTAAGTAGGCCTCTTTTCTTGAAACCGGTCGCAAAAAACTTTCTACCACCTTAAAGCTCCCCAGTAAATCCCGCTCTTTATCTCTTCCTCCATTGGGGCTTGGGGTTTGGGATTTTTCAGCCTGGTATGTTGGATCATACAAGTAGGCCGCCTCATGAGCCAGACAACCCACCGACAACCCTAATAAGTGATATATCTGGCCCATCCAGACAGTGTCACGTCTCGCCAGATAATCATTGACGGTCACTAAATGGCATCCTTTCTCTGTTAAGGCATTTAGATACAAAGGCAGGGTGGCCGCCAAGGTTTTTCCCTCACCTGTTTTCATTTCAGCAATCTTTCCCTGGTGTAAGACAATTCCTCCTATTAATTGAACGTCAAAATGGCGTTGATTTAAAGTTCTCTTGGCCACTTCCCTGACCATTGAGAAGGCCTCTGGTAAAAGGTCTTCCAGGGTTTCACCTTTTTCTAATCTTTGTTTGAACTCTTCTGTTTTCTCTCCAATTTGGACATTAGAAAAATGCTCGAACTTTGGTTCAAGCAAATTTATCTTGTCAATCAATGGCTGAAGTTTCTTTAAGTATTTTTCATTGGGGTCACCAAAAAGTTTTGATAAAAAACTCATAATCCTTCTTCTCTGATTCTTCCCTTGCGGTAAAATCTTGCTGACTTAGATAACTTTAAATCTTTTTTTATTTTTCTCTGAACTCTTTCAGTTTTTTGAGTTTGGGATTTTTTATATTTTTTTAACAATCTTTGGAGCTCATCTTTTACCTCAACAATGGCCATCCTCAAATCTTCTCTCTCAGCAGTACTTCTCACCCCCTTGCCAGGCAAGGGAATCTGCGCCTCAGCATAAAAAACATCTCCCTTGTGGTGATGATAAGAAGGTTTGCCAACTTCCACAAAAGCTTGAGCTCTTGGCTTCTGACCATCAAGAATGTCCTGCTTTTTTAAAATATCTTCCAAAAATTTCTCAAGCTCTTCAAATTTTTGAATAATGAAACTTCTTAGGCTTTCAGTTAATTTTATGTTGGTTGCTTTAATAATTACTCTCATATAACTAAAATATCAGAAAATTCCCAAAAAAACAACCCCGCTCTTTCGCTTGGCGATTTAGAAAGGGCGGGATTGGCAAACAGCTTTAGCAAACCTTATCTTTTCTTTCTTCTTCGGATGGTCTTCTTCCTTTTGGTGGTCTTCCTTCTTTTGCTGACTTTCTTTTTTTTAGCAGCTTTTTTTCTTTTAATCATTTTTATTGAGAAAATTTTTAGATTTAGCAAATAGTCAACCTTTCTGTTTGATTTTATTCTCTCTACTTGCTTAAATGTTTTTAAAAAATATCTTTCTTCTTTCATTCTATTTCATTTTTAAAAACAATGTCAAGTCTTTAGGTATTGAATTTCTTCCTCAAGTTCAACATTAAATTTCTTTTTCACTTCTTTTTTAATTAAATTTATCAAACTCAAAACATCTTTTGCCTGAGCCTCCTTCAAGTTGACAATAAAATTAGCATGTTTTTCAGAAATCATAGCTCCTCCTTTCTTTTTTCTCTTCAACCCGCATTTTTCAATTAGTTCTCCGGCTGAAATATTCCTGGGGTTCTTAAAAATACTACCGGCTGAAGGAAATTTTAGAGGATGATTTTTCTCTCTATAATCTAAAAAATATTTTATCTTTTGTTTAATTTCCTTTTTGTTTCCCGGTTTCAGTTGCAACGTGCAAGAGAGAATTATCAGATTTTTATTTTTCTTAAAGATACTGTCTTTGTAGCTAAGTTGGCAATCTTTATTCTTGAAGATTCTAATTTTTGGAGGTTCAATACATTCCACCTCTTCGACAATATCACTCATTGAGCCCTCAAAAGCAGCAGCGTTTCCGTACAAAGCCCCGCCTATTGTTCCCGGAATCCCTGCTGCCCATTCAAGCCCGGTCAAATTATTTTTTGCTGTCAACTTCACCAAATCATCTAATTTCACACCCGCTTCAGCGTAAATTTCACTATTTTTGACTTTTGCTGCCCTGCTGGACACCCCGTAGGGTCCTCTTTGACTTTTGACTTTTATCACCAATCCATCATATCCTTCATCTGAAACCAAAACATTGCTCCCTCCTCCTAAAATAAAAAAGAGCAACTTTTTTTGGCTGGCAAATTCTATTGCCTCAATTAATTCCTCTTTGGTTTTGGCCGTTAAAAAATATTTGGCTGGTCCCCCAATTTTGAAAGTGGTATGGTTCTTCAGTAAAATATTCTTTTTAAATTTTATCTTTGGCATTTTATAAAAAGAAAGGGTCGGGAGGGTTGACCTCCAACTCTAGGTCTTTTGTGAGGACCTGCTCCCGACCCAGTTCTATTATAAAATATTTTAAAGTATAATAAAAGAATGTATTTTACTCATCCTCAAATAAAATTGAATGGGAAAAATTTAAAGAAAAGTTTTTCAAGTTTTCTGAAAAAACCCGCTCGCCAAGACATCAAAAAACAGCTTTCTTTTTACTTCCCGGGAAAGAAGTTCTTGTTTACTGATATGGGAAGAACCGCCTTTCGCTTGATTATTGAGAAATTAAATTTAAAAAACTCTCAAATGCTGATGCCAGCTTACATCTGCGATATTTTTTATCCGATCTTAAAACAATATAACATTAAACCCATCTTTTTAGACATTGATTTAAAAACTTTTAACATCAAACCAGAAGAGATTTCCCAAAAAATCACTCCTCAGGCAAAATCAATCTTAATCTGCCATACTTACGGTCTGCCTGCTGATTTAGAAAAGTTGCTTGGCTTAGCCAAGCAACACCATCTCTTGGTCATTGAAGATTGCGCCCATACTTTTGGAGCAAGATTTCAGGGAAAGTATCTGGGTAATTTCGGCGATGTCGCTTTTTTCAGTTTGTACAAACAATTTCCCAGTCTGAGAGGAGGTATGTTGGTCTTTGAAAAAAACTTTGAAACAAGTTTAGCCAAAACTTCTTTTTCTTTTCGTGATTTTCTTTCTTTCTTGAATTGCTTTCCTTTGTTCAGTTTTCTTTTCAAAAAATTTGGTTCAGAGATCGCTCCAAAAATGCTCAGAAAAGAAAAAATGGAAAAACCTTCAAAAATTAACAGGGTTTCTTTGAATCTTTTTTCATCTTTTTTTGAGGATTCTGAAAAAGATTTAAAAAGAAGAATTGAGCTTGCTCAGCTGTTTCAAGAAGAGCTTAAAAAATTGGGCTTTGAAACCCAAGAAGTTCGAGATAATGTTTTTTGCTATGTCTCGGCTCTGGTGCCCCAGAACTTAAACCGAGATAAATTAGTTAAAGATTTAAGAAAATATAAAGTATTCGCCACCAGAATCTGGCACACTCCGATTATTTTGAACAAAGAGGTTCAGAAAGAATATAATATTGACCTTAAAGAATTTAAAAATACCCTTGAGGCAGCTCAAAGAATTATCAACTTCCCTTTGCAAAATTATTACACTGAAAAAGATATTGAAAAAATAATTAGTGCTCTGAAAAAAGCAAAAAGCTTTGGAAATCCCCAAAGCTTTCTGCCGACCGTATGAATCGGAGTATCATCCCGACGGATGATTCGGTCCTCACTTAGCCAATGTTAGCAAATTTAATCTCCCGTGTCAAGGGTATCTTCTTCAAGAACCTCTTTAAATTCTTTTTCCCATTTGGGATTAATGGCAATCGCTTTTTGGGCAAATTCTTTGGCTAACTCTTGGTTGCCAGAGATTTGAGCGATTTGAATTGCTATTTTATGGGATTGAAGCCATTTTAACTCAAGGTCAATTGCTTTTTGGGCTAAACTCAGGGCAGTTTCAGGGTCTCCTTGGTAAATTTTAGTTTGAGCCAAAGCCCAGTATCCCTGCTGGTTGGTTGGAGATAATTCAAGGGCTCTTTCCCCGTATTTTTCAGCCAAGGCAAGTTTCTCTGAATCAATTAAAACATAGACATTGTAAAGGTGAGCTAATCTGAGAATTGAGCGAAAATCTAAGGGTGATTCTTTTTCTGTTTTTTCCAATTCTGTAATTAGAAAATTAAATTCTCTTTCAATATCTTCTCTGGGAATTTTTTGGATATTTTGTTGGATAATAGATTGAGATTGCTGAGCAAAAAATTCTCTTATTTGGTATTTCCCCATGGGAGAGGTTTCAAGAGTTTTTTGGTAGAGCTCAATTCTCTGTTGAGAATTTTGAGCCCTGAGGGCTTTTATTATCAAATTATCTGTCCTGAAAGGCTGAATAACAAATATAAAAAAAGTAAAGCAAAAAACTAAAATTAGGGGGGCTGTCACCCATCGATGCTTTGGAATAAATTTTCTTTCTAATTTTCTTTCTTTTCCAAGATTTACTAAAAAGCTTCCAAATCCTAAAATTAAAATGAAGAGCATTAAACTGGTTGCCAT
>JAUWYS010000007.1 GCA_030615715.1 bacterium | reverse complement strand
AGGAATCTCCTCTGGTGGTGCCTGAGCCAAAGCGACCACCGGTAAAACCAAGGCAACCAGTAAACTTCCTAAAACTAAGATTGGTAATACTTTTTTCATTTTAAAAATTGTTTTCAAATTAAGTTAATTCGACCTTTGGTTGGATATTTTATACTCCCATCACAAACCTAACTATGGCAGGGATTACCCTGGCAAACAAAGCAATGGCTATGCCAACCATGGCGTAGATAATTGTTCCTCTCCCTTTCTTCATCTTTTCTGGGTCTCCAGTAGCAAATAAGATTCCGAAAGCTCCCCAGATGATCATGATGACTGAAAGAATAATCAGGATATAGAAGAACCAGCTGGTAGCCGTGTAGATACTATTGAGCAGACAGCAAATGCCCCATATCTCTGGGTGTGTCTTCTCGCTACATTCCCCTGACTTTGGACATTCAGATACTCCAACATCATATTTCATCTTACATCCGGTAGGAATTTCTTGTTGAGCTGGAGCAGCTACCGCAGGTAAAACCAAAGCAGCCAATAAACCTCCTAAAACTAAGACTGGTAATACTTTTTTCATCTTGAAAATTATTTTAATAAAATTTTAGGGGGTGCCCTTTAAAATTATTTCAATAATCTTAATTATTGCCTTACTAAATAGTATAATCCCTAAGCCGACAATTGTCCAGAGGATTATTTTTTGTCCGGTTTTGACCCTCTCCGGGCTACCACCTGCCGTCAAGAAGTAAAAAGCACCAACTAAAATCATTAAGGGAGCTAAAATCAGCCCGAGCCGAAAAGCCCAGGTGGTAATCGTATTAACAAGTTCTGGTATGGTCGTAACCGTAATGGGTGGTTCAATCTCTATTGCTGATACCATCAGAGGAATCAAAACAAAACCAAGAATGGCTATTGTTTTAAATAAACCCGAAGTCATTCTTTTTATCCTAATACTTTTATTTTCGGAATACAATAGCGATATCCTTACCGAAATCAAGGTTCTGCGAAGCAGGTTCTTAGACAATGGCTTTCCGAGCATAGCGAGGAAAACATTCAAGGTTCTGCGAAGCAGGTTCTTATATGCGGAGCATTCAAGGTTCTGCCGAAGCAGGTTCTTATTTCTTAAAAACAAGTCCATAGTGGTAATCGCCGGCTTTAAATTCTTTTTCTAACAGAAGCCCAAGTTTTTGGGCTATTTCTTTGACTTCTTCTTTTGAGGGTGCTCCCTCTTTTGGTCCTAAAGAAACTCCTGGTATCCATTCAACTACCAAAATTCTTCCTCCCGGTTTCAAAATCCTTTTGGCTTCCTTAAAAACTCCTTTTTTATCGTCGACCTGAAATAAAAGGTCGGTTATCAAAACCAAATCGCAAGAGAAACCTGTCAAGCCCGGAATTCTCTCTTCAACATTGGCAATTATTTTTCTGATGTTGGAAATTCCTTGAATCTTGGCTCGACTTTCCAGGGCCGAAAGGGGCTCTTCTTGGATATCAACGGCAAAAACCCGACCTTCCTCAAGTTTTTTGGCTAAGGGAATAGTCCAGCCACCCGCTCCCGACCCGAAATCGGCGGCTGTCATATTAGCCCTTAGTCCTATTTGGTTTAAAATTTGAATGGGATCTACAAACTCTGGCATAGTTTCTAAAGGCAGATGGCCGATGCCACTTTGTCTCCCTTTTTTAACTTCATCACTCTCACCCCAGAGGTTGCTCTGCCAAGAATTGAGATTGAACCAAGGGGGCTTCTGATAACCTGGCCTTTTTGGGAAATAACAATCAAATCTTTTTCCTCTGTCCCAACCATTCTTGAAAAAACAATTCTTCCGGTTTTTGGGGTAACCTTGGCTGCTTTTATGCCAGAGCCCCCCCTCTTTTGCAATCTGTATTCTTTAATCTTAGTCTTTTTCCCATATCCATTATCCATAATCGTCAATAAATAAGTTTTTAATTTTTCTTGCCCTACTGGACACCCCGTAGGGTCCTTTTTCATTTTTAATTTTTTTATGATGCTCATGCCAATTACCTCATCACCTCTGCTCAACCTAATGCCGTTCACCCCGGAAGTTGCTCTTCCCATCACCCTCAGGTCTTTTTCTCTGAACCTGATTGATTTGCCATCTCTGCTGACCAGAATTATCTCATCCCCTTCATCGGCAATTTTGGCTGACCTTAGCAGATCCCCCTGTCGCAGGTTGATGGCTCGCAACCCGGTTCTTCGGACATTTTTGAAGACCCCCAAATCGGTTTTCTTAATTATACCATTTTTAGTTACCATGACTAAGTATTTCTTCCCTGCTACTTCGTCTTCTTTGCTGTAAGGAATCAAGCTCAAAACCTTTTCCTCTTGAGAGAGTTCAAGAAAATTTAAAAGTCCCCTGCCTCGAGAAACCCTACTTGACTCTGGGATTTCCCAAACAATAGACTGGAAGACTTTTCCAGAATCGGTGAAAAAGAGCAATCTGTCCAAGGTGCTTGCTGCCAAAAAGTGGCTGACCACATCTTCTTGTGAGAGTTCTCCTCCTGAAATTCCCTTTCCTCCTCTCTTTTGTATCTTGTAAACCGAAGGCTTGGTCCGCTTAATATAGCCACCCTCAGTTAAGGTAATAATGGTCTCTTCCCTAGGAATTAGTTCTTCTTCACCGATCTCTCCGAGCCGTGAGCTCTGGACTCTGGTTCTTCTTTCATCTTTAAATCTCAGCTCCATTTCTCTAAGTTCTTTTTTGATTACCTCTTTTACTTTTTTGGGACTTTTCAAAATCAAGGTGAGTTCTTTTATTCTCTCCTTGGTCTCTTTTAACTCTTTTTCAATTTTTTCTCTCTCCAACCTAGCCAAACTCTGGAGCCTCATTTCCAAAATTGCCGTAGCTTGGATTCTGGTCAGTTTAAATTTCTTTTGTAAATTCTTTGCTGCATCATCTCTGCTCTGTGATCTTTTAATAGTTTTGATTACCTCATCAATATTTTTTAAGGCCTTGACCAAGCCCTCCAGAATATGAGCTCTTTCCTTGGCTCTCAGTAAATCAAACTTTGTTCTTCTCAAGACAACCTCTTTTTTGTGCTTCAGGTAGCAGGTTAAGATATCTACCAGAGAGAGAACTTTTGGTTGGATGCCATCCACCAAGGCCAACATATTCAAATAAAAGGTCTTTTGAAGGTCAGTATATTTGAAGAGAGCATTTAAAATTTTCTTGGGAAAGGCATCTTTCTTCGGCTCAATGACAATCCTCATCCCTTCCCTGCCTGACTCATCCCTGATATCTTTGACTCCCTCTATTCTTTTATCTTCAACCAATTTTGCCAAAACTCGCACCAACTCTGATTTCTGAACCTGAAAGGGGATTTCGGTTATTAAAATTTGGAAATTCCCTCTTTTTTGCTCCCGAATTTCGGCTTTCCCCCTCATCAAAATGGCTCCTTTTCCCTGCGAATAGGCGGCAATGATATCTTTCTTACCGTAGATTACCCCGCCAGTTGGAAAATCTGGACCCTGGATAAACTGAAAAAGGTCTTCGGTGGTTGAGGAGGGACGGTCAATTAAATAGATGGTGGCTCGGAGAACCTCAGAAACATTGTGGGGAGGAATGTTTGTCGCCATACCAACGGCAATTCCCAAAGAGCCGTTCAGTAAAAGCTGGGGCAGAGGAGAAGGCAAGACAACGGGTTCGGTTCTGGTTCCATCGTAGTTTGGCCTAAAATCTACCGTATCTCTTTCAATCTCTCTGAGCATCTCTTCACCAATTTCTGACAATTTTGCCTCCGAATAGCGCATGGCACTCGGCGCGTCCCCGTCAATTGAGCCAAAATTTCCCTGACCCTGAATCAAAGGATACCTCAATGAGAAATCTTGAGCCATTCTAACCAAAGCATCATAAATTGGGGCGTCGCCATGAGGATGGTAACGAGCCATAGTGCTCCCCACCACTGTCGCTGATTTTCTGAATCTGGCAGCGTGTCTCAATCCATCCTCATACATGGCATACAAAATCCTTCGATGGACTGGTTTTAAACCATCTCTGACATCAGGTAGAGCTCGGGAGATAATCACTGACATGGCGTAATCCAAATAGCTCTCTCGCATTTCCTCAGTTATTTCTCGAGGTTTGATATAGCCTATTTCTTTGTTTTGTTTGACTGGCATAGTTGATTTATTGATGGTTAGTGGAGGTGGTGGAGGTGGTTGAGGTTGAGACCTCCTGGGTCATTCTTCCAAGTTCTTCCATCAGCTCTTTGAGTTCTGTTATTTTCTCTTTGAGCTCATCTCCTTGCTCACCTTCCATTTCCCCTTCAAGCTCTGGAAAACTTAATTTTTCTAAAAGTTCTTCTTTATTGAATTCCTTTGTTCTTTTTTGAAAATTTTTTCCAATTAAAAAAACGAGCGGTATCCCCAAACCAATAATTACCAAAAAAATGATAACTTTTTTCCAAAAAACATTAAGTGCTTGAATTTTTTTAAAAAATTCCATTTAGGGTGTCAAAACCACAATTTCTGTTTCTTCTTTGGGTAAATCTTTTAAACTGACTTTCAACTTCTTTTGAGGTTGTCTATCTTCAGCCCCCATCACCTTTAAAAATTTCTCTATCCCTTCAAGGTTAAGCTTTAATTTAGGAAGTTTGTAATGCATGGGGATAACTATCTTCGGTTCAATCTGAGAAATTAGAGTAGCCGCTTCCTTGGGACCAATGGTGTAAGTTCCACCGACCGGGAGCATCAAAATATCCACCTCTCCGAGCTCTTCAAGCTGGTTCTCATTTAGTTCTTTTTGACCAAGGTCTGAAAGATGACAAATTTTTACGTCCTCCACTTCCATTTTATAGATGGTCACCATTCCCCTCTCCTTACCTTCAGAATTATCATGGAAAGCAGGGATGCCTTTGATGGAAATCCCTTTTAGCTCATATTCTCCCGGCTCCTCAACAACAAAGGGGGTTCCGGTAATGGCTTTTTTATTGGAATGGTCGTGATGCAGGTGCGAAATAAGCAAGATGTCAGCCCTGATTTTTGGCACCCTCAGTCCCAAATCTTCATCAAAAGGATCAATGGCCAGCTTAATTTCATTTCCCTCTCTGTCTTTGGTTTGAATTTCAAAAAAAGATTGTCCATGCCAGGTGATGGTCATATTTTTTTATCTTAGCACAGGCCTTTTACGCTTGCAATATCCAGGATTTTCAGGTATATTTTAGAATGAAGCGAAAATTATAAGAACCTGCCTGCGAGCAGAACCTTGAAATTCCTATGGAATAATTATTTATGCGGAATTATATGGCTTTGAAAAGTTTAAGAAAAATTAAAAGTGAAATAATTTGTCCACCAAAAATTGGAGAAATCGTGGAGGGAAAAATTCTGAACCGCGGTAGGAGCTCGGTATTTTTGGATTTGGGGGCTAAAGGTATTGGCATAATTTACGGAAAGGAATTCACCAAAGCCCGGTACGCCCTAAAAGACCTTAAGATAGGAGATAAGGTTACCGCTAAACTATTAGACTTGGAATCAGAGGAAGGTTACCGGGAATTATCACTGGTTGAGGCTGTCAAGGAAGTTGCCTGGGATACCCTCAATCAAAAAAAGGAAAAGGGTGAAGTGATAGAAGTGGAAATTAAGGGAGCCAACAGGGGAGGGTTGGTTTGTGAGATTCAAGGAATTCAAGGATTTCTGCCCGCCTCCCAATTGAGCCCCAAGCATTATCCCAAGGTGGAAAACGGCGAGGGAGCTCAGATAGCGAGTGCTTTGCAGAAATTTGTGGGGAAAAAGCTTAAAGTTAAAGTAATTGTTTTAGACCCCAGGAAAGAAAAACTTATTTTATCTGAAAAATTCCTGAAGGAGACCCAGGAGAAAGAGAATTTAGCCGAATATAAAGTGGGAGACATTGTTGAGGGGAAAATTACTGGAGTTACCAACTTTGGAGCCTTCATGGGATTTGGTAGGAATTTAGAGGGTCTTATCCATGCTTCGGAAATTTCGGATGAGGAAAACCAAGACCCAACTCAAATTCTAAAAATTGGCCAAAAAGTTAAGGCGAAAATAATTGAGCTCGCCAACAACAGAATCTATCTCTCGTTAAAAAAGGCATGAAAAAGCTTTTGAGAAATCTTATCTTTATCATCCTGATTTTTATCTTGATTTCGGGAATATTCGCTTTACTGAGCCCTCAAACCTTCAAAAAGATAGAGGAAATTCCCCTCTCCCAAGTGGCCCTTGAAGTCAATGAGGGAAAAATTGAAGAAATCAAGGTGGCTGGGGACGAACTCCAAATAGTTTATAAGTCCGGAGAAGAAGTTCGCTCCCGAAAAGAGACCGGGGTTTCTCTTAGTGAATCCTTAATAGGTTATGGGGTAACCAAAGAGAGAATAGGAGAGCTAAAAATAGCCATAACAAAGGAAAAAGGAGATAGTTTAACCTGGTTGCTTCTGGTGGGGCTTTTCTTGGTTCCTCTCTTAATCTTTGGCTGGTTCTTCTGGATGATTTTCCGACAAGCCAAAACCGGAGCCTCCCAGACCTTCAGTTTTTTAAGGTCACCGGCTAAACTTTTCGGAGCTGGAAAAGCTCCCGGAGAGAGAGTTACCTTCAAAGACGTAGCTGATCTGGAGGAGGCGAAAAAGGAGATAGGAGAAGTGGTTGATTTTTTGAAAAATCCCAAAAAGTTTTTGAAAATGGGAGCTCGAATTCCAAGAGGTGTCTTGCTCATAGGAGCTCCCGGTACCGGAAAGACATTGATGGCCAGAGCCGTGGCTAACGAAAGCAGAGTTCCTTTCTTTTCCATTGTGGGGTCGGCCTTTGTTGAATTGTTTGTCGGTGTCGGTTCAGCCCGGGTAAGGTCGCTCTTTGAAACAGCCAAAAAGCACCAACCTTCAATTATTTTTATTGATGAACTTGACGCCATAGGGAAGATAAGAACGGTGGGGGTTGGGGGAGGACACGAGGAAAGAGAACAAACTTTAAATCAGATTTTAGCTGAAATGGATGGCTTTGAAAAAGATACCGGTGTCATCGTTTTGGCAGCCACCAATCGTCCGGAATACCTGGATCCGGCCCTGTTAAGACCGGGGAGGTTTGACAGAAGAATTGTTTTAGACTTGCCCGATGTCAAGGGAAGGGAACAAATTTTGAGAATTCATTGCCGGGGTAAGCCATTGGCTCTGGATGTTAATCTAAAGGAAATTGCTGAGCGCACCCCTGGATTTTCTGGAGCTGACCTGGCTAACTTAGTCAATGAGGCAGCCATCCTGGCAGCTCAAAGCAATAAACATCAGATTTATCAAGAAGAACTTTTAGAATCAATTGAAAAAGTTTTGCTGGGTCCCGAAAGAAAAAGTCACCTCTTGTCTGTCAAGGAAAAGGAAATCTCGGCTTTTCATGAAACAGGCCATGCCTTGGTTTCCTCTTCCATTCCTGAGGCTGAAATCGTAAGAAAAATTTCCATTGTGGCCCGGGGAATGGTTGCTGGCTATACCTTAGCTTTACCCAGAAGAGAAAAGAGGATTAAAACTAAATCAGAATTCTTAGCTGAATTAGCTATGTTGCTGGGGGGCTTCTGCGCTGAAAAATTGAAATTCAAGGAAATCTCAACCGGAGCAGCCAATGACTTAGAAAAAGCAAGTATCTTAGCCCGAAATTTAGTTACCAAATTCGGCATGTCAAAGCTGGGTCCTATTTCTTTCGGCAGAAAAGAAACCTTGCCGTTCTTGGGCTGGGAACAAGAAACGGAAAGAAACTATTCAGAAAAAATTGCTTCAGCCATTGACAAAGAGACGGAAAGATTTATAAAAGAAGCTGAAAGGAAAGCCATGGGAATCTTGGCGAAAAAGAAAAAAATTCTTGAAAGAGTAGCCAAGGTTCTAGTTGAAAAAGAAACCATTGAAAAAGAAGAATTTGAAAAATTGGTAAAAGGAAGTGTCAAAAAAGTTCCCAAGAGAAAGAGAGTAAAAAAAAGAAAATTAAAGGGCACGTAGCTCATTGGGAGAGCGGTTGTCTTATAAACAACAGGTAGAAGGTTCGATCCCTTCCGTGCCCACAAGACAGTTATTGTAATAAATACTAGTAAATACAACTTGCCAAAATTGTATTAGTACATTAAAATAATAATAGAGTAGTAATAATTCTAGGGTTCAATTATAGCGCTTATGAAAACAGATACAGTTAAAAAAGAGGCGGCTGTTAAATTACGAAGAAAGGGGAGAAGTATTCGAGATATTGAAAATATTTTGGGCGTAGCACGATCTACTCTTAGTGGGTGGCTACGTAATACTGAGTTGACAAAACAGCAAAAAGAGAAATTACGACAAAAGTCGTTGGCTCATTTAGTAAAAGCAAGATTAAAAGCAAATGAAGCTCACAGAAAAGAACGCCTGAATCGAATGAAGAAAATCGAACATAGTATAAAGAAGTTCACTTCGAATGTTACGATTGATAAAAAACTAGGGGAGATAATTTTTGCTATTTTTTATTTAGCCGAAGGAACTAGAGGAAGGGGACGGGTCGAAATTGCTAACACAAACCCAAATATCTTAACCGCTTTTTTAAACTTATTTCAGTATTTATACTTACCACAAAAATCAAGACTTCATTGCCGTCTTAATTTAAGAAAAGACCAGTCGGACGAAAAACTCAAAGATTATTGGTCAAATATTCTACATATTCCAAAATCACAATTTATTAAAACTCAATTTGACAAACGGACAATTAAACCAACCTTCAAAGATTATAAAGGGGTTTGCTCAGTATATTACTGTGATACTAATCTCCATAAAAGAATACTTACTATCGGTGAAGAAATCCTCCAATTAATGAATAATAATTTGTAAAAAGGGCGCGTAGCTCAGCTGGTTAGAGCGCATGCTCGACACGCATGAGGTTCAGAGGTTCGAGTCCTCTCGCGCCCACCATGCCAACCAAAATTGAACAGTTTATAAAACCTTTTTTGAAAGAAAACCTCCCGGATATTCGTCCGGGAGATACAGTTAAGGTTCATCTGAAAATCTCTGCTCCTGCTAAAACAAAGGCTGGTAAGTCAGCAGATAAAAAAGAAGGAGACAGAGGGAGAACCCAGCTTTTTGAGGGAGTGGTTTTAGCAAGAAAACACGGTAAGGGAATTTCCTCAACCATTACCGTCAGAAAAATTGTGAAAGGGATTGGAGTGGAAAGAATTTTTCCCTTACACTCTCCTATCATTGAGAAAATTGAGGTCTTAACAAGAGGGAAGGTCAGAAGAGCAAAACTTTATTATCTAAGAAAAAGAGTCGGCAAGAAAGCGAGATTAAAGAAAAGGGGAGAGAAAATTGATGCCCAGGTGGCGTAATTGGTAAACGCGGCGGCTTGAGGAGCCGTGCCCATTTGGGCGTGCGGGTTCGAGTCCCGCCCTGGGCACCACCGAGAAAAAGTCAATGATTTGTGGGTCGCCTCGCTTCGCTCGGCGACCAAATTATACGGAATTTTCCAGTCAAAATTTAATTTTCGGTTTTGTAAAATGTGGTTCGAGCCGATATTTTTTAGAAATGTTTTCATCTCTTGATAATTTTCGGAATTTCTCAACTTTTCCGCATAACTCAAGGATAAAACAAACTCACGAGCCGGTTCGAGCCAAGACAATCCTTTTTGTTCAAAATCTTTAATCTTCTCTTGTAGTTCTAACTTTTGAGTTAGAAATTTTTGCTTTTTGGTTGAGTATTCTTCTGTGGATAATTCATCGGCTAAATGCAAATCTAAAAGTTTTTCTAGTTTAGTTTCAATAGTTTTCAATTCCTCTTTGAGATTTTGAACAGTAGATTTTACTTGCTCTTTGGCTTGGTGTTCTTCTTTATTCAATTCAAACAAGACTTTTTCTGTGTCTTGGCTCGACAAAGAAACTTTTTGAAGATAATTTTTGATTTGTTCGGTTAGCGCTTCTTCTCGCAAGTAGTGCTTTTCTTGGCAGGGCCCTTTCTTTTTTGTGCAACGATAATAATGATGACCTTTTTGTTTTTCAGCGGTGATTGAACAACCACAAGAAGAACACTTCATTAATCCGAGAAAAACAAAATTGTTTTTTCTGATTTTTTGCGGTTTCCCTCTTTGTTTTAAAACTTGTTGTACCTTATCAAAAAGTTTCTTTGAGATTAACGGCTCGTGAATTCCTTCAAAAATTTCTCCTTTGTATTTCATCAGGCCAATGTAGAAAATATTTTGTAGTATTCGGTGAATGTTGCTCGGTGAAATTTCTTTGTTTAGATTACCTTTGAGATTATTCTCCTTACACCAATTTGCGAGAGATTTCAAATTATGTTCGCCAGTTGAATAAAGTTCAAAAAGTTTTTTGACTTTTGGCGTTTTGTCTTTATCAATATCAATCATTCTTGTTTTTGGATTATTGAGATAACCAACTGGCGCCCAGCCGGGCCAAACTCCATTTCTAATTTTCTGCCTCAATCCTCTTTTTACATTCTCTCGCAAATTATCTACAAAATATTTTGATTGACCAAAGGCAATATTTAACATAAATAATCCTTGCGGTGTTGGCTCAAACCAGAAGGTTGGAAATTTGAG
>JAUWYS010000010.1 GCA_030615715.1 bacterium | reverse complement strand
TATGGAACGCAGATTTTGAAAGTGGACGCGGTAGCTTATTTAAGTTTCCCTAGGGAAGCTAAAGCAAAAGGAGACCTCATAAAAATCGTTCAATTTGATATTCCCTTTGAAGTAGAGGGACTGAAGACCTGGACTGAAGATTCGGTAGTTGGAGTATTGCGGGCGGTTTTTGCTGATATGAGCTGGAAAGAGGCCATTGAAAAGATTGAGGAGATCAGAAAAGAGGTGGAGGATAAGTTCCGAGAGGCAGACGGCGCCTTGGTAAAGGCTGGTTTTAACCCGGATGACTTGAAACTGACCATAACAGAGATAAAACTCCCACCAGAGTTAGCTAAGACTTTACCGTTGCCCGACCAGGAAAGAATCAAAAAAGATGCGGCGAAATTTGTGGCAGAAAGACAAGCTAGAGAATGGGTAGGAATGGTCCTTGAATCGTATGCTTTGGTTCGAGGGAAAAGCTTGAAAGAAATTCAAGCAGAAATTGAAGCTGATAAAAAATTACAAAGAGAGTTCTTAGATTATGCTGAAGAAATGAACCAGAGATTGGAAGAGGCAAACCGAGGAGCTTTTCGCCATGTCATAGTCGGGGGAGACAGGAAATCCAACAAGGAAAAAGGAGAGGGGTTTATAGATGCTCTGGTGAAAGGCGTCATAGAGGTTATTATAGCTTCTAAAATGGTTCCAGAAGAAAAGAGCGGAGGCAAAAAAACTCCCCCAAAGGAGAAGAAAAAGAAACAGGAGGGAGAAGAGGACGGGAAAGAAACTTTAGAATCCCTAGAAAAAGACGAATTTGGAAGTGAAAGGAAGTGAAAGAGATTGAAATAACAAAGGGGGCTAAATCTAACCAATTTAGCCCCGCTTTTCTTTTGCTTAGTTATTTTACTCAATTGGTTCGCGGTAAATGTCTTCTTTGGACGAAGGAGGTTTTTCTTCTGCAGGTTTTCGAGAGGGTGGTGAGGGTATTTCTTCTGGAGTTTTTTCTACGAAAAGAAGAATTTCTTTTTGTAAATCATTGGCTAAGTCTTTAGCTTTCTGAGATGAGAGATTTAGCTCCTTTTTGAGTGAATCGGCTAATTCTTGAAATGAGATTTTTTCTTGGACAACCCTTACGATCAACTCTATAATTATTTCACCATATATCCTTTTATCTGCTTCTAATTTTTCTAAGATATCTTCTTTAGTTTCTGCCAATCCATGTTTTTCTAAGATATTAGAGATAATTAAATCTGTATTTTCTGGAAAGATCACTTTTTGTTTTATGGAATGGTTAAGATTTGGCATAAATTATGGACGATAATAAGGGCTTGTTCTAATCGCTGCTATGTTCCCTGTTATCCTATCGCGTTCTTCGGTCTCTCCAGCATTGTGTGCTGCTCGAGCTTTTTGCAATAAGGCCCGATAGTTTGAAGAACGAGGTTTTACCCATTTTGTAAGTTCCGTTTTTTGTTCTTCGGTGCCATATCTCAACATATGTCTCATTTTAGTTGCACCCATTGAGATAACTACTTCTATATTCCTTAAAGCCTCTGGTTGGGTTTCCTTGGTAAATTGTTTTGGGGACCTGCCTTCTACTTGTTTTCTTATCTCTTTTCCTATTTCGGATGCCCAGTCTGGTCTCGCCTTTACCATCTCTCCTAAATTAACTCCGAAGGCTTTGGCTTGGGGAATAAATCTTTTATACTTATCTTTCAGACTTCTCTCCTCGGCTTGTAGTTCCAGGAGAGCCATTCTTGCTGCTATATCTCTAGTAGTTATAGCCCTCCTCTCTATAATTTCCTCTCTTCTTTCGGGGGAAAGATTTTTCAGTCTTTTCTTCTCCTCATCTAATGCTAAACGTTTTCTTCTTCTGGCCTCATAAAAGCCTGGCCTGACAACATGAGCTTTTTCGAGTAATCTCTCTACTGTTTCTATTCCCTCTTCTCGTCCTTTTTCAGTAAGAGCTTTTCCAGTTCCTTTAAAAGCGCCAATAATTCCTCCCCCGAGACTCCTACCTACTTTTCCTCCCTTGGTTCTCCCTTTCTCCCATCCTTTCTTTGCTTCTTCACCGATTCCTCTTCCTATTGCTCCTGTTACCCCTTCCGTTGCTGTTCCTAATTTCTTGCCTCCCCATTTCATAGCTTTCATGCCTTGTTTTTTAGCAAAACCTGTTACCACGTTGGCGCCCATGGCGCTGCTAGAGAGAGTGATAAAAAGTCCCACCATAAGAAAAGCAACAGCCATAAAATAGGGGGCTATCTGTTCCATAAAAGTGCCCAGAGCAGGATCTTCTGTAGGGATGGCGAAACTAAACCTAGCTTGTTCCCGAAGAGCCAGCCGGCTTAAATAAAGGAAAAATCCACCAATAGCCCCAATAAAAGACCATTGTAAAAGTTGGTTCCACCATTGGGTGAAATAGCTTCTGGTCCTTGGAAAAATATAAGCCAGAAATGCCAAAGGAGAAAAAATGACCAGAAGGGGAATCAGTACAAATCTGAGTAAAAGCAAGACAGCAAAAACAAGGAGAACGAAGCCAGCCACAAAGCCAAAGGCGATCAAAAAAACAAATTTAGCCAGAGGAACCCAACTTACCGTGGTGAAAAGGTCCCCTAAAGCGGCTTTGTGAAGGGAATAGACCTCACCAAGAAGGGACCAGTTAGCCATGGCTCCCAGGAAGAATTTGGTGACCATATTAGCCGCATCAACCACCACCCCACAAATAACCGGAGTGAAATTAATCAAAAGAGCCATAATCAAAAACCAGGGGAACACTTTTTTCAGCTCAAAGCCGGCTATCCTTAGGGCTGTCGCCAAACCGATATAAACCAAGCCTAAAATAAAGCCAATATTGACGAAGTCGCGAACTAAGGTCCAGCCAATTCTAATGATTTCATTTCCAGCCGGACTGGTAAGAGAAAGAGAGCCGCTTAAAGTAAAACCAATAACTCCACTTAAAAGGGCAATGCCAATAGCCAAGATACCTTCAGCCATGAGCAAGATGGTTTGCAAAGCAAGCCCCAAAATAGCTTGGGCTATCCATTGTGCTCCAGCGCCAAGCGCCCCTAAAATCGCCCCTCCTTGAGCCTGAATAGAGTTTATGGGGAGAAGTAGAGCAAAAATTAGCAAACCCAGAAAACTAAAAACCATTAACTTGTTCAGAGAAGTTTTTTTAGGAGAAAAATTTTTCAAAAAGTTCGGCATTAAGATATTGTAGCAAAATATAGCCTAAATAGTAAATAGTAAACAGTAAATCTATTTAAAGGTTTTGGTGAGACTTAGCCAGTCGTTCAAGCTTAAAGTTTGGGCGCGTTGGCTGGGTTGGATATTATTTTGGAAAAGCCAAACTTCAACTTTTTCCCGGGAGAAATTTAAACCTTCCGAAAGATTTTTGGCTAATTGTTTTCTGGGGTGAGAAAATCCAGCCTTAACAATCTTAGAAAATAATTTTTTATCAGCGTTAATCAGCGGTGTGATTCGAAGAATCACACTATCAACTTTGGGCGAGGGCCAGAAAGAGGTCTTTTTGACAATATCTAAAATTTTAACATTGCTACTGGCTTGGACTAAAACCCCCAATTTTTCCATCTTGGGGGGCTTTGAACAAATTCTCTTTCCCACTTCTTTTTGAACCATCAAAACCATTAATTTTGGTGGTTTCTTTGATTCCAGAAACTTTCTGATAACTTCAGTGGCAATGCTATAGGGAAGATTACTAACCACTTTGTAAGATTCTTGAAACCTGAAACCTGAAACCCGAAACTTTAATATATCTTGCTGGATGATTTCTACATTTTGAGAATCTTTTAAAATCTCTCTCAGTATCTCTGTCAATTTAGGGTCTTTCTCAACAGCCACAACTTTCTTAACTCTCTGAGCCAGTTCTCTGGTTAAAGTTCCCATGCCAGCCCCTATTTCCAAAACAATATCTTCTCTTTTCAATTCGGAACTTTCAATAATCTTACGGAGGACTGTCCTCCGCATCAGAAAATGTTGACCCATTCTCTTGGAAGGTCGGATGGCTTTGGCGCGGAGTAAATTTTTAACAACTCTCTTTGAAGTCAAATCAAAGTCCATATCTTATTTTATCATAGAATGGCAGCAAAATGGGTATGTGTGGATAAAAAGCTTGACTTGGCAGCCCTTTTCTCTTTATAATCTAAAGAGTAGGAATTGCAAAGGTGGTTTTGAAATTGGGTGAAAACTATTTTAAACAACCTAAAACTTAAAATCCTTCAACTTTTACGGAGACATTCTAAATCTCCTCTTTTCTATTTGGGGATAGCAGGGGTTTCAATGATTATTTTCCTTTGTTTTTCCGCGGCAGCCTACCCTGGGAAGAAGGCGGATTTCTCTTTGAAGGGCAGTATTATGGATGGAAACCAATATCTCTCAGCCGAACAGGGTTTGAATGTCGGAATCCTTGATTTGAACATCATTGAAAGTTCTTTGTTGGCACCCTCGGCTCCCCCATTCTTGGTCCAGGGAAGAATTTTGGGAGCTCTGGGAGAATTTGAACCGAAAAAAGAGATTGAAGAATATCTTGTTGAGAAAGGAGACACCCTCTCTAATATTGCCTCTCGATTTGACATTTCTCTGGAAACCCTACTTTGGGTCAATGACTTGTCTCGGAACTCTCTCATCAGCCCCGGGCAGAAATTGATTATTCTGCCGGTTTCTGGAATCCTGCATATAGTCAAAGAAGGAGATACCATAAGTGGGGTTGCTCAAATTTATCAAGCCAAAGTAGACGAGATTGTCAGCTTCAATGACCTTTCAGACCAAGACGACATTTTTGTGGGTGACTTCTTGATTATTCCTGAAGGCAAAATGCCCAAGATTGTTCCAAGATACGTTCAAGTTCCTTTATCTCAGAATCCCTTTATCTGTCCTATTCCTGCTCCCTGCAGGATTACCCAAGGACTTCACTGGTTCAATGCCGTAGATTTCAGCAACGGCAAGTGTGGAGAACCGGTCTTTGCAGTAGGGGGAGGAACGGTTCAAAGAACCGGCTACGGAAATATTTCCGGTTATTATGTACGTATCTTACATCCTAATGGAGTAGTCACTTTTTATGGTCATCTTTCTAAAATTATCGTCAATCCCGAACAGAAAGTTTTTCAGGGTCAAATTATAGGTTATGTTGGCTACAGCGGCGTGACTATGCCTCGAGGACCGGCTGGTTGTCATCTACACCTTGATGTCAGGTTCGCCCGAAATCCCTTTGCTTATTAATCACTTTCTCTCAGCCGGTAACTTAGAGATTCATTAACGTCTTGAAAAGAAATATTATCTCTTCCTTCTAAGTCAGCTATGGTTCTGGCTACCTTTAAAACCCGATGAAAGCCGCGAGCCGAAAGTTTTCCCGAATCAACGTATTTTCTTAAAATATTTTGAGAAATACTGCGAACCTCACAGTATTTTTTAATTTGAGGGATGGTCATTTCAGAGTTAGTTAGGTTTCCTTCGTTTTTTAACCTTTCTTTTTGAATCTCTCTGGCTCTCTCTATTTTGGTCTTTATCTCGCTTCTTAAATTTTCTTTATCCGGTGAAATAAGCTCTTCGTATTTTAGAGAAGGCACCCAACTGAAAATATCAATTCTGTCCATCAGGGGCCCGGATAACTTTCTGCGATAGGAGGCGATTTGAGAGGAGGTGCAGGTGCATTCTTTTTCTGGGTCATTACGGTAGCCGCAAGGGCAGGGATTGGCAGCAGCAATTAAGGTGAAGTTGGCGGGGAAAGTTAACAAGTATTTGGCTCGCTGGATGGTAATTTTTCCTTCCTCAATGGGCTGTCGTAAGCTCTCCAAAATGTCGCGGTGAAACTCAGGGAATTCATCCAAAAATAAAACACCTCGATGGGACAAGGTGATCTCTCCGGGTCGGGGTGGGGAACCACCGCCAATCAGGGCAACCTCAGAGGAGGTATGATGCGGAGACCGAAAGGGTCTTTGAGTTAAAAAAGGTTTGTTTTTGGAGAGAAACCCAGAGGTGCTGTAGATTTTGGTTAATTCTAATATCTCTTCAAAATCCAGTTTAGGGAAGATGGAAATGGCAGCCTTAGCCAATAAGGTTTTGCCGGCTCCGGGCGGCCCCTCCAAAAGCACATGGTGCGCCCCCGCAGCCGCAATCTCCATGCCTCTCTTGCTATGTTCTTGCCCCTTGATCCAACCGAACTCGATTTCAAAAATCTGATTTGAGGTTCTTAAATCGGCAAAATTTATTTCAACCTTAGGAATTTCTTTTCTTTTTTCCAGCCAGAGGAGAACTTCTTTTAAATTTTCTGCTCCCACAATGCTGAGCCCCTTTCGGTTTCTTGAAAGATTAACCAAAGCTGCTTCTTTGGCGTTCTCTTTGGGTAAAATGAACTCTTCGAATCCTTGTGCCCGGGCTAAGAGGGCAAAAGAAAGTGCTCCCCTAATTGGTTTTAAAGTTCCATCCAGAGCCAGTTCTCCTAAAATGAGTTTCTGTCCTGGATTAAATTTTGTTTGTCCGGAAGCCAAAAGAAACCCTAAGGCAATGGGAAGGTCATATAAGCTTCCCTCTTTTTTCAAGTCAGCTGGAGCAAGATTGACCAGAACCTTGCGAGCTTCATGATGGGGCGGGGAAAGATTGATAGTTTTGACGGCAGCCCCCACCCTCTCTTTAGATTCCCCAATCGCTTTGTCTCCCAGCCCCACAATATTAAAAGACCTCAATCCTCTGGAGCAAGCAACCTCAACCTCAATTAGCTGGGCTGTCAGACCCTTTAAAGCAGCCGAAAAAATTTTGGAAACCATTAAGTTTTAGAAGTTTTAGTTTTAACTTTCTTTTTTTCCTTTATCTCTTTTTTCTCCTTGCCCGCCGTAGCCTTGGCGGAGGCGGGTTTCTTTTGTTTCTCTTCTTTGACTTCCTCTTTCACTTCTCCCTCTACCTGGTCTAAACTCCTGACGTCTATTTTCCAGCCAGTTAATTTGGCAGCCAATCTAACATTTTGCCCTTCTCTACCAATGGCTAAAGAGAGCTGGTCATTGGGAACGATGGCCTGAGCTTTGTTTTTTGGTAAAATTTTAACCTCCAAAACTTTGGCTGGGGAGAGGGCATTGGCGATATATCTCTCTGATTCTTCGTCCCATTCAATAACGTCAATTTTTTCTCCAGCCAACTCATTGATAACTGCCCAAATTCTGGTTCCCTTTTGTCCCACCATGGAGCCAATTGGGTCAATGCCTTCCTCGGTGGTGGTCACCGCGATTTTTGAGCGAGAGCCAGGTTCTCTGGCAATTGATTTAATTTCTACCTGGCCCGAAGAAATTTCTGGCACCTCCAATTCAAAAAGTTTTGAGACCAGCTTTGGGTAAGCCCTGGAAAGAAAGATGACTGGACCCTTGGGAGTCTCTTCAATTTTCAAAACATAAAGTTTTAATCTTTGGCCCGGCTTGTAAAACTCTCCGGGAATTTGCTCTGACCTCTGTAAAATACCCGAAGTTTTGCCAACGTCAAAAAAGACCACACTTTGCTCAACCCTTTGGCAGATGCCAGAGACAATTTCCCCCTCTTTCTCTTTATATTCTTTTAAAATCTCCTGCCTCTCAACCTCTTTGATTTTTTGTAAAATAACCTGTTTGGCTGTTTGAGCGGCAATCCGACCAAAATCCTCTTTGGTCTTAACTGGAATCCTTAATTCCTCTCCCTTTTTTATCTTTTTGTCAATTTTTTTGGCATCTTCTGCCATAATGTGGCGTTCGGGATTGAAGCGAACTTTCTCCTCGTCTTCGGCAGCTTCCTCGTCTTCAGCTAAAATCATATCCTTGTCTACTACCTGCCTAACTTGCCAAAATTTAACCTTGCCTGTTTTGGCGTCAAGTTCAGCTTCAAATTTCTGTTTCTTTTTGCCGTATTCTTTCTTGTAAGCTGAGGCCAAGGCAGTTTTAATCACCTCAATGACTTTTTCTTGAGGGATTCCTCTTTCCTCGGCAATCTCCATAACGGCTGAAGTAAATGTTTTTAAATCCATAGGTTTATTTTTTGATTAAAATTAAAAGCCGTTTTCCCAACGACCTTTAACTTTTATGAGTTTAGCAAAAAGGGAAAAGTTTGTCAATAATTGTCCTCAACGGCGTTTGGGAAATGTCTGACCTTGGCTTTTTTGAAATCAGGAGAAATCTCAACAGCTATTATGTCAATCTGCCAAGGACTATCAAAAGGAATTTTATTCTCTGATAGATAAATTTGAGACATTTTTATCAATTGCTTTTTCTTTTTCCAGCCAATTTCGTCTTCTGGGGCAAACCCTTCTCTTGCCGAAATTGTTTTTACTTCAAAGAAAATAATATTCCTTTTCTTTTTAGCCACTAGGTCAAGCTCCCCCCATTTTCTTTTAAAATTTTGAGTCAAAATTTTATATCTTTTCTTTCGGAGATATTTTTCAGCAATTTTTTCCCCAAGCTTTCCCAGTTGTTTTGAGTTCATGGGTTAGTGGACCTGGTGGGAGTCGAACCCACATCAGAGCAATGCGAATGCCCCGTTCTACCGTTAAACTACAGGCCCTTTATTCATACCTCAATGCTTCTATTGGGCTTAATTGAGCAGCTTTGCGGGCGGGGTAAATCCCGAAAATGAGGCCGATGGCTACGGAAACCCCTACCCCCAAAGCGACGGCTCGAAGAGGTAGAATAAATCCCCAAGAGGACTCAAAGAAATAACCGAAAGCTAAAGAAGCACCAAAAGATAGCAAAGCTCCCAATAAAATCCCAAAAATGCCACCCAAGAGGGTGAGAAGAACTGCCTCCAATAAAAACTGGGTTAAAATATCTTTCTTTCTGGCGCCGACCGCTTTGCGAAGTCCAATTTCTCTGGTTCTCTCCGCCACCGAAACCAACATAATATTCATAATGCCAATTCCACCCACCAATAAAGAGATGCCCGCAATAGAGGAAAGAAGGAGGGTAAAAATACCGGTTATATTTCCCAATATCCTGGCTGTTTCTTTTTGGCTCATTACCTTAAAATCATCTTTTGCCGGATCTTCTTCTGGATTATAAATATCGTGTCTTTCGCGGAGGACTAAACGGATATCATCTACTGCCTCATCAATAACTTTTTCACTTTCAGCTTTGGCAATAATCCATCTGATATAATCTATCCCCAATAAAAGTTTTTGACAAGTGGTGATGGGTAAATATAAACTTTCATCCAAATCCATAAGGGCTTGGGGTCCTAATTCTTCGGCCACTCCAACCACTCTAAAATTTGTCTTTTTAATCCTGATGGTTTTCCCAAGGGGA
>JAUWYS010000018.1 GCA_030615715.1 bacterium | reverse complement strand
GGGAATTGTTAATTATAGCTTGGCTATGCCAGACATGCATGAAGGTTATGGTTTTTCCATCGGAGGAGTGGCTGCTATGGATATGAAAACAGGAGTAATCTCTCCCGGCGGAGTTGGCTACGATATCAATTGCGGCATGCGACTTTTAAGGTCGGATTATTTAGAAAAAGACATTAAACCTCATTTAGAAAAATTAGCCACCGAAATCCAAAATGAAGTTCCCTCGGGACTGGGGCGAGGAAGGAAAATAAAGATTGACATCCAAAGCATCAATAGAATTTTAGAAGGCGGAGCAAAAAGATTAGTAGAACAAGGTTATGGCGAAAAAGAAGATTTGGAAAATTGTGAATCAAACGGACAACTTCCTCAAGCTGAGGCAACTTGTGTTTCCGAAAGAGCCAAAGATAGAGGTAGAGACCAGGTGGGGACTCTCGGATCAGGAAATCATTTTCTGGAAGTTCAAAGGGTAGAGGAAATTTTTGACGAAAAGGTGGCTGAAAGTTTTGGGTTATTTAAAGACCAAATTGTCATTATGATTCACACTGGTTCTCGAGGTCTTGGTCATCAAATTGCTACCGATTACATCAGAATAATGATGCAAGCTATGCCCAAATATAATATCAGATTGCCCGACCAAGAATTGGCAGCTTGTCCCATAAATTCTCCCGAAGGTAAAAAATATTTTTCAGCTATGAGTTGTGGAGCAAATTATGCCTGGGCCAATCGGCAAATGATAGCTCATTTTATTAGGAAAGCTTGGCAAAATACCTTAGGCGAGAAAGCTTCTCCTTTAATCTCCCTCTATGATGTGGCTCATAACATCGCCAAGATTGAAAAACATCTTGTTAAAGGAAAAGAGATGGAGGTTTGTTTGCACCGCAAAGGAGCTACCAGAGCTTTTCCGCCAGAGCACCCTGAGATTCCAGAAAAATATCAAGAAGTTGGCCAGCCAGTTTTAATTCCAGGGAGTATGGGAACTGCCTCCTATGTTTTGGTTGGCCAGAAAGAAGGAGGGGAAGCTTTCTTTTCAACTTGTCATGGAGCAGGACGCATGATGTCACGACACGCAGCTATCAGAAGATTTCCCGGCAATGAGGTGGTCAGAGATTTGGAAGCAAAGGGAATTATTGTTAAATGTCGGAGTTTCAGAGGGATTGCTGAAGAAGCACCCTTGGCTTATAAGAACATTCACGATGTTGTTGAGGTGGTTCATCAAGCTGGTTTATCAAGAAAAGTGGCAAAACTCGTTCCTTTAGCGGTAATTAAGGGAGAGTAAACTTTTATTACTTGAAAATTTAAACAAATTAGGTTAAGATTATAAAATATTATGCTAATCCTTTTTGGATATTTTTTATTTTCGCAGCGAAGCGAGAGAAATGTAAGCGAGCTTACTCATTTGCATTTCCGAGTAAGCAAGAAAAATTTATTTACGTTCAGTTATGTCAAAAAAACGACTTCCCAGGAGCCAACGGAAATATATTCGCCAGGAGAAGGCTCAGATTCGCCGGGAAGTCTTTGATTTGAAAAAACAACAAGAACTAATCGACCAACTTTATCAAAAATTTCTTAAAAAACCAACTTCAAAAAAGCCACTCCCAAAAAAGAAGACCCTAAAAAAACCCACAAAAATTCAAGAAAAAGCCCCAAAGAAAACTGGCTGAAAAGTCAGTTTTTTGGTAGGATAAAGTAATATGAAAACAGGCGTAGCTACAGTTCCCTTGGATTATGGCAGATGCCCCAAATGGCTTTTTGAGAGAATGAAAAGATTGTCAGGAGGGATAATGTTAGCCATTGCTGAAGAGTTCGGGGTAGAGGAAATTTTGAGAAGATTATCAGACCCCATCTGGTTCCAAAGCTTGGGATGTGTCATTGGCTTTGATTATAATTCTTCGGGTTTAACCACCACCACTTTGGGTGCTCTGAAAGAGGGAATCCGAGGCATGGAAAAGGAGCTGGGAATTTTTATTTGCGGAGGCAAGGGAAAAACTTCCAAAAAAACTCCTCAACAAATTCAACAATGGGGAGAGCTTTTAGGGCTTCCCCAAGAAAAAACCAAAAAGCTGGTCTATGCCAGTAAGATTTCAGCCAAGATAGACAGTTCCTGTTTGCAAGATGGCTTTCAAATTTATCATCATAATTTGATTTTCAACAAAGCAGGCCAGTGGACGGTTGTCCAGCAGGGGATGAACATAGATGCTCAAAAAGCTCGGAGGTACCATTGGTCCTCTACCGGGCTTAAAGATTTTATTGAGGAGCCCCACTCTGGAATTATCTCTGATGTTCGCACCAACCCCTTAAATCTAACTGCCAGAAAGAGCAGAGAAAACAAAAAAATCTCTACCGAATTAGTGAAAGAGGAACCAAAAACCTTTTTAAAAGACATCGCTTTAATCCAGAGACACCCCAATCAAATAACTTTAATGGAATTAAAAGACGTTGAATTTCACTGGCACCAGGTAGTTGAAGAGAAATTTGACTTAAAGAGATTAGAAAAAACCATCTTTTTTGCTAAATCTCAACAACCCAAGAACTTTGAACAGCTTTTATCTCTAAAAGGAGTGGGTCCAAGAACTATCAGAGCCCTCTCTTTGGTGGGTGAGATAATCTACGGTGCTAAACCCTCTTATCAAGACCCTGTCAGATATTCGTTTGCTCACGGCGGAAAAGATGCTACGCCTTTCCCGGTTGATCGACCCACCCTTGATAAAACCATTAAAATTTTAGAAAAAGGGATAAAAAAGAGCAAAACTTCTCTTGAAGAAAAACTCCAAGCCCAAAAAAGATTAAACAGCTTAAATTTATGAAAAAATACTCCTCCAAAAGAGCAAGCAAGGGAAAGGTCAGCTTTAGAACGCCCTCCCGATTTATCTTTCAAAAATGTCAGAGAACAATCAAAAAGAAAGCCAAAAGAGAAAGAAAGAATTAATTTTAAAATTTTTAATTTATAGCACCATTTTTGCTGGGGTTGGTTTTTTTATTTATGCTCTTTTTTTCCCAAAAACAATAATTATTGAGCTTGAACCAGCAAGCATAGTTGATGAAAGTTTTAAAAACGAAGAACCAATTGATTCATCAATTCAAACGAAAGAACCTTATTATTTAAAAGATTTTACTCAAATTAGAAATAGTCTTTTGCTGGCTCAAGCTGATTTTTTGGAAGTTCATCTTTCGGAGATGGAGTTAAGGGTTTACCAAGACGGTGTTTTAGAAAAAGCAATGCCAATTTTACTCAAAGGAGACCCTCAGGGTTGGGGAGGAACGGCTGCCGGGCTTTATAAGATAAAATCAGGACATATAGTAGGCTTTTCTATAGCCTCCGATGTTTACATGCCTTACTCTTTGAGCTTTTATGGGAAATATTACATTCACGGCATACCTTATTATCCGGGAGGAGAAAAACTTGTTTCCGATGTTTCCGGAGGTTGTCTCCGTCTTTCTGATGAAGACGCTGAATTTGTTTACAATGCAACAGAAATAGGAATGCCAATTTTAGTAATTGATAGAGAAAACGACAAATACCAATACCCAAGTTTCACTGATGGAGAGATTGACGGATTTCCCCAGGTTTCAGCCCAAAGTTATTTAGTGGCTGATTTGGACTCGGGTTTTGTTTTTGCTGAAGAAAATTCACAAGCGCCATTACCAATCGCCTCCTTAACCAAATTAATGACAGCTCTCGTGCTTGCTGAGAACGTTGATTTGCGTAAATCAATTTCTGTTACTGAAAAAATGTTAGAGGCTTATGGAGATACCGAGGGATTAGAGGTCGGTAAAAGTTTTAGAGTGGTTGAGTTGTTTTATCCTCTTTTAATTGAATCTTCAAATGATGCGGCTGAAGCTTTGAGTGGATTTTTGGGAAGACAAAGAACCATTGAGTTAATGAACGAGAAAGCAAAATCAATTTTAATGCAAAATACAAATTTCAGCGGCCCTTCCGGCTTTGACCCTGAAAATATTTCAAACACCCAAGACCTTTTTTATTTGCTGAGATACATATTTAATAACCGTCCCCCTATCCTGGAACTTACTAAAGGGAAAGAGGTTAGAAGTTTCGGTGAGGTTCGATTTGACATTGAGAATTTTTGGAACAAAAATGAGTTTATTAACGACCCAACTTTCATCGGAGGAAAAACCGGCTATATTAAAAGCTCTAAATACACAGCTGCTTTTATATTTAACCTCAGCAATAAAGACGGTGAAGACCGTAATGTAGCAATTATCCTTCTGGGCTCTGAAGACGAAGAAACCGATACCCAGAGGATTTACATCTGGCTTCAAAAAAATTATTTTAAAATATGAAAAGATATTTCCTTTTACATCCCTGGCGGACCTTCGGCTTTGAGGCAATTTTCTTTACTTCAAGTTTGGGACTGGGAATTCTGGCTGGTTTGAGATTGGCAGAGATTTTTAAAATCCAAAAACTCTCTCCACCCACCATTTCACTCTGGCAGTTCCTGTTTTACTTTCTTGTGGCTACCCTTTTCTTGCTTTTCACCATCTATTTTCTCAAATTCAAGAGAGGCAAAGGGATATTTTTTAAGGGGATTTTTCTCCTGGCTATTGGCTTTGGCAACCTTTTCTTTTTTGGATTATGGCTGCCGGATTTTCTAACCTTCATCGTAATAGCTATGCTGCTTATCCTTTTAATCAAACAACCTTCTCTGATGCTTCACAATTTTGCTTTAATCTTTGCCATAGCTGGCGTGGGAGCTGGCTTGGGCACAAGTTTTAAACCTGAGATGGTCATCCTGCTCCTTTTGGTTTTTTCCATCTATGATTTCGTGGCTGTTTACAAAACAAAGCATATGGTCAGAATGGCTGAAGAAATGCTCGCCCACCGAGCAATCCTGGGACTGATTGTTCCCCAAAAGATGGCTGATTTGAAAGTTTACTTAAAAGAAGTTGAACCTGGAGGCAGGTTCTTAATCTTGGGAGCTGGCGATATTGTCTTCCCTTTAATTTTGGTCGTTTCTCTGATTCCTCAAGGAATCTTCAGTGTCTTAATTGTTGCTTTGTTTTCTCTAATTGGCCTTCTGGCAAGTTTCCTGATTTTTCTTTCCAGGAAAGTTCGCACTCCCATGCCAGCCCTCCCTCCAATTGCCTTGTTTTCCATCATCGGCTATTTACTAACCAGAATTATTTGATTAAACTAAAATATTCTCGCCCCCATAGTTCAATGGATAGAACGTGGTCCTCCGGAGACTGAGATGGGAGTTCGAATCTTCCTGGGGGCATCACTAATTTTATGTGTGGTATTGTTGGTTACATCGGCAAGAGAAACGCTACCCCTTTGTTGATCAATGGATTAAAGCGGCTGGAATACCGCGGCTATGACAGCGTAGGGATTTGTTTGGTTAATAATCAGCAATTGGCAAATTACAAGAGCCAAGGGAAACTCTCTGATTTTGTACAGAAATTTAAAGTAAAAGAGATTACTGGCAATATGGGCATAGCCCACACTCGCTGGGCCACCCATGGTGCCCCCTCAGAAATAAACGCCCATCCTCATTTGGATTGCCGGGGAGAAATTGCCGTGGTTCACAACGGCATCATTGAAAACTACCAAACTCTGAAGGACTTGTTAGAGAGGGAGGACCATAAAATAGTTTCTGAAACCGACTCTGAAGTTATTGTTCATCTTATTGAAAAATTTTACCAAGGTGATTTAGAAAAAGCGGTTATTAAAACCTTAGAACTTCTGGAGGGAGCTTTTGGTTTGGCTATCGTCCACCAAGCAGAACCCAGGATTGTAGTTGCTAAAAGAGGAGCCCCTTTAGTTATCGGCAAAGGGAAAGGAGAGATGTTTGTTGCTTCGGATGTGGCAGCCATTTTAGATCAGACCAAAAAAGTAGTTTATCTCCACGATAATGAGATAGCCACCATTACCAAGGATGGCTTCACGGTTAAGAATTTGGCAGGAGAGAAAATTGAAAAAGAGATAAGGGAAATCAGATGGACAATTGACCAGATAGAAAAGAAAGGCTTTAAGCACTTTATGCTCAAAGAGATTTTTGAGCAACCTCAATCTTTAAAGAATACTTTGCGAGGAAGGATTAAAGACAGCGACGTAAGATTATCAGTCAATTCCAAGATAGATTCAATCAGAAGGATTATCTTGATAGCTTGTGGTACCAGTTGGCATGCCGGCTTGGTTGGCAAGCACATCATTGAAAAATTGACCAAGATTCCGGTTGAAGTAGATTATGCTTCAGAGTTTAGATACCGCAACCCTCTTCTTGATTCTCGAGACCTGGTAATTGTCATTTCCCAGTCGGGTGAGACAGCTGATACTTTGGGTGGTTTAAGAGAAGCCAAAGCCAAAGGGTCTAAATCCTTAGGTATAATTAATGTGGTTGGTTCAACCATTTCTCAAGAAGTTGATTCTGGCATCTTCTTGCACGCCGGTCCCGAAATCGGAGTGGCTTCAACCAAAGCTTTTACCTGTCAGCTGGCTGCTTTAACTT
>JAUWYS010000024.1 GCA_030615715.1 bacterium | reverse complement strand
AGATTCCTACCGGATGTAAGATGAGATATAATGTGGGAGTAACTGGCTGTATGGGTCCAGGATCAACCTGTAATGTTCCACCCAAGGGTACTTGTCCTGGTGTTTGTTGTCTGCTCAATACCGTCTACACTGCCACCAGTTGGTTTTTCTACATTCTGATTATTCTTGCGGTCATCATGATAATCTGGGGTGGTTTTGCTATCTTGTTTGCTGCGGGAGACCCAGAAAAGATGAAGAAAGGGAGAGGAACAATTATCTACGCCATGGTTGGCATAGCCATTGCTTTGTTTGCCAGAGTGATACCTTCCATCGTTAAGTTTATGATGGCTGTCTAAGAAGGCGTTCTTAAGAAAAACTAAACACGAAAATATTTCTTGAGGCAACTTTTGAGTTGCCTCAAGTTTTGCCGAGGTGGTGAAACTGGGAAACATGTAGGACTTAGGATCCTATGGCGAAAGCCTTGTGGGTTCGAATCCCACCCTCGGCACCCAAAAAACCGGCTTCCGAGCCGGTTTTTCTCTGCTTAGCTTCCAGAGAACAGTCCTCTGTTAATCTTTATTCTGTTGTCTGAATAGTCACTCTTTTTCTTTTAACTCGTTTCACTCTGGGAGTTTTCACCAATAAGATTCCCCCATTCAAAGAGGCCCTTATTCTTGAGACGTCAACGTCATCTGGTAAGATTACCTGTCTTGAAAAAGGTCCCCAATAGCATTCTTGATAGAAATAATTTTTCTCCCCGTCTCCAACCGGCTCTTTTCTCTCGCCCTTTATCAGCAACATCTCATTTTCCACAGAAACCTCTAAATCTTCTAACTCAACTCCAGCAATGGGAGCTTGGACGCAAAATTCAGAATTTGTCTGATAAACATCAACTGCCAATTGGCCCTCGGCCTTCAGCCAGCCAGCAGATTCTTTTTTGGAAAGGGAAACAGGGATTTTCTCTGGTTTTTCTTCCTTGCCCTCCGTAACTTTCTTGCCTGCCGAAGCTTTAGCGGGAGGGGGAGTGGGTTTCTCTTTCTTCTTTTCAATTTTTTCTTTTGGAGTTTCTTTCTTGGGTTTAACTCTCTCTTCCTCTTCGGTAATCCCTATATCTCTTTTGAGTTTTTCAAAAAATGACATAATATTATATTTTACAAACACTTGGCAACTTTTTCAATTTTTTAAACCAAAAAGAAACCAATAAACTAAGAATAATTAAGATGAAAAGGGGCAGCAAGAATTTTTCCAGACCTCCTATTCTCATTATAGACCAGTTGTAAAGTCCATGCAAGATAGTTACCGTTGCTAAGCCAACCAGGAAAAGTTTTCTTCTTTGCCGAATATGAAAAAAAGACAAAACCAAAAAATATCCCAAAGTGCCAGAACACAAAGCGTGTAAGAAGGTTGCTGAAACAAACCGCCAGCCCATTACCTCCAGGGCTTTTGCTGAAGTTAAAATAGGATGATAATTACTCAAAACTAAGATGTTCTCCAGGGCGGCAAACCCCAAAGCAGAGATAATCATATAAAGCAAAAGGTCGGGGGGTTCGTCCAGTTCAGAATTGCGGAAAACCCCAATTCTGACTACCAGGTATTTCAGATATTCTTCAATAAAAGCTCCCCCCAGAAAGATAATCAAAAGGGAACTTGAGATTATCCTTTGGAAACCTTTTTCTAAAAAAATGGCAAAAAAAGCAGCCAGCATTCCGAAAAAGAAGATTTTCAAAATCATCCGGTTTGATTCGGGATGGGCATCTTTGCGGAGATAAAAAAATAGCCAGATAATACTTGGTAAAAACCCGAAAAGATAAAGAAAATAAATCATATAGTTATTTGGGCCAGGTTTCAATCATTAAAAATTTTTTCTTATTTTTCAGAGGCAATTTTTGATAAATCTCCTCGGTCACAAAAGGCATAAAGGGGTGGAGAAGTTTAAGAGAGGTTAAGAGAACATAGTACAAAATTTTCTGGGTATTTTCTTTTTCTTTTTGTGATTTGCTCTCTTCAATGTACTTGTCGCAAAAATCATGCCAGAAAAAGTGATATAAAATTTGAGCTGCCTGACCGAACCTGAAATTTTCCAAATCTCTGGTAACCGATTTAACGGTTCTTTCAAGGGCTTTCAATATTTTCCTATCAGCTTGAGTTAAGCTTTTAGATTTTATCAGCGTGAATCTGCGTAGTTTATCAGCGTTTATCAGCGGCGATTTATTCATTAGAATAAATCGCGAGGCATTCCAAATCTTATTACAAAACTTTTTTCCCATAACCATATCTTCTTCCCCAAAACGGATGTCCTGTCCTCCGGTAATTTGCCAGGTGACGCCCAAACGAGTGGCATCAGCTCCGTATTTCTCAATAAGCTGGAGGGGGTCAACACCGATGCCCAACGACTTTGACATCCTTTCTCCTTCTTTGGTTAAAACTGTTGGATGGATATAAACTTGCGAAAAGGGAATTTCCTTCATAAATTCTATGCCGGAGAAAATCATTCGGGCATGCCAGAGGTTAATAATGCCTCGAGCTGAAGAAATGAGGTTGATAGGATAGAATTCTCGGAGGTCTCCGGTTTCCTTAGGCCAACCTAAAGTAGCAAAGGGCCAAAGGGCGGAAGAGAACCAGGTGTCTAAAACATCATTTTCTCCTTTCAAAGGAATTTTGTGTCCCCACCAGATTTGTCTTGAGATACACCAATCTCTTACATTCTTCAGCCAATTAAAATAAATTTTTTCAAAGTTTTTTGGGTGAAACCTTACCTTTCCACTTTTTACTGCCTCAATAGCTATTTGCTTGAGGGAGGGTGATGGGTGGGTGGCGTCCATCTTTAAGAACCATTGCCGAGAGGGGATAATTTCAACTATTGTCCCACAGCGATAACATTTAGGTATAGGCAGAGTGTAGTCCTCCTCTTTTTCTAAAAGATTAAGTTTTTTCAAATCTTTAATTATCTTTTCCCGAGCTTCGTCGGCTTTCAGTCCTTGGTAAGGTGGAGGAGCGTTTTTGGTAATTTTCCCTTTCTCGTCGATTACCTGAACCATTTGGAGTTTGTGGCGTATTCCAATTTCATAATCTTTTAGGTCGTGAGCGGGAGTAACTTTTACGGCCCCGGTTCCAAATTTGGGGTCAACTAATCTATCGGCAACGATTGGGATTTCCCGATGGACTTGAGGTAAGATTGCTTTTTCGCCAATTAATTTTTTATATTTTTTATCGCTCGGATTTACGGCAACAGCTGTGTCTCCCAGCATCGTTTCAGGTCTTGTTGTCGCCACCACAATATGTTCATCTTTCATCTTTAATCTTTTATCTTTTATTTTGAGTGGATAGCGAAGATACCATAACTTGCCCTTTTTTTCTTCATATTCAAGCTCCAAATCTGATAAGCTTGTTTGACACCTTGAGCACCAATTAACAGGTCTTTTCCCTAAATATATCCAACCCTTTTTCCAATAGTAGAGAAATGCTTTTTTTACCGCTCTCGCATAATCTTCATCCATAGTAAATCTAGTTCTTGACCAATCACAGGAAGCCCCTAGTTTTTTAAGTTGGTCCAAAATAATATTTCCGTATTTCTTCTTCCATTGCCAGACCCTCTCAATAAACTTTTCTCTACCGAGTTCAAAACGAGTCTTACCTTCTTTTTTAAGTTCCTTTTCGACGACATTTTGGGTAGCAATGCCGGCGTGATCTATCCCCGGCAGCCAAAGAACTTTTACGCCCTCCATCCTTTTTTTTCTTACTAAAATATCGACCAGGGTGTTTTCCAAAGCTTGGCCCATATGCAGGCTACCTGTTATATTAGGCGGGGCCATAGCTACAACAAACTTCTTGATTTTTTTCTTTTTTTTGGCAGCGGACAGTTTATCTGGATTAAAAAAGCCAGATTTTTCCCAGAGTTGATAGATTTTTCCCTCCACAGTTTTGGGATTGTAAACTTTTGGCAACTTCATGGTTTTATATACGAAGTATTCAAGGTTCTGCCGAAGGCAGGTTCTTATATTCGTAAATTAGCCTGGGCTTCCATTTCCTGCCATTTTTTTGAAGCTTCTTTTTGATGGAAATAAGCGGTGATGCCGATCATAACTGCATTATCAGTGCATAAATTTTTGGGGGGAACCAAAAAATTAATTCTTAATTTTACTACACCACTCCCTCCACTCTCCCGCCTTCGGCGGGCCCCTTCTTTCTCAATTTTTAATTTAAATTGTTTACGCAATTCAGTATTGGCGGCGACGCCTCCACCGAGCATAACGGTTTTTACCTGGTAGCTCCTGGCTGCTTTGATAGTTTTTTTAATTAAAACATCAACAATTGCCTGCTGGATTTCCTTGGCCATCTTTCTAAGATATTCTTTTTTTGCCTTGCCCGCCGAGGCAATAGCTGAGGCGGGTCTCTTTTTAAACTCGTACAGGACAGCAGTTTTGAGTCCTGAAAAACTAAAATCATAATCTTTACTATTTATCATCGGCCTTGGTAGCTTCACGGAGGACTGTCCTCCGCCATTTTTTTGGGGTTTTGATGCTTCAGCGGCGATAGCGGGTCCTCCCGGGTAACCAAGTCCCAAAACTCTGGCCGTTTTGTCAAAACATTCTCCTGCTGCGTCATCCCTGGTTTCACCAATAATCTTGTAATCCCCAATTTTTTTTACCAAAACCAATTGAGTATGCCCACCACTCACCACTAAACAAATCGCAGGAAAAATCTTTTGGAAATTGAAGATGGGAACCAGTCGCTTCGCTCCTTGTAATTGTCTTGCAATTAAGGAAAATTGAGAATTTGAGCTAACTTTTGGTAAAAAGTTAGCGAAGATGTGTGCTTCTATATGATTGACAGGAATAATCGGTAAGTTCCATTGTTGGGCTAAATCTTTGGCAAAATTTATTCCCATCCATAAACACGGTTCAAGCCCCGGTCCAACCGTTACTGCTATAGCATTAATTTTCGGTTTTTTCCCAGGGAGCTTCGCTTTCCTTAAAGCTTTTTTGAGCACCACTGGCAAATTCTTTTGGTGCTCTCTTTTAGCCAAACTTGGATAAACCCCTCCGTATTTTTGGTGAATTTTCACTTGCGAGGAAACAACATTACTCTTAATTTCTAATTTCACTACACCACTCCCTCCACCCTCCCGCCTTCGGCGGGCCCCTTCTTTTCTAATTTCTAATATCGCGATGCAGGTGTCGTCACAGGAAG
>JAUWYS010000052.1 GCA_030615715.1 bacterium | reverse complement strand
TTTCCTTTCTTTATTCTCTTCACCGGTCAAAAAGATTTTAACTACTTTTAAAAAAGAAGAAATAGCAGATTTAAAAGAATTTGGAAAGGTTATCCAAAAGTTAGAAAAAGGAGAAAAACGGATAAAAGAAATATTGGAGGGGGCTGCTCTAAGAGCTGAAATTGAGGAGGAGGCAGAGCCCGAAGGAGAGATTCAGCTTTGTCTGAATCAGTTGCAAGAGCTCGGGGCAAAAGATAAATTAGAGGGAATTTCCAAAGAAATCGCAATTGCTGAAGAAAAAGGAGACGGGAAAAAGGTTAAGGATTTAATGCAGGAGTTTAATCAAATAACTAAAGGCTTGAATAAAAATGAAAAAACCGAAACCTAAAAAAAGAGGCAGAAAGAAAAAAGTAATTTTTTCAGAAGAGAAAATAAAAGACCTTTTTGAAAAAGGAGAACACCGGGGTTTTGTGACAACCAATGAGATTTTACATCAATTTCCGGATTTTGAAAAAGACATTCAGGGTCTGGAAAAACTTTATGATTCTTTAACCCAAGGAGGGATTGAGGTTCAGGAGAGAAAAGAATTTTTAGAATTAGGAGAAAAACCTAAAAAAATAGAGAAGGGAACTTTACAACCAAAGATTGATTCGGTCCAGATGTATTTAAAAGAGATTGGAAAGATTTCAATGATTAGCGCTAAAGAAGAGAAGGAATTGGCCAAGCTGATTGAGAAAGGAGATGAAGGGGCAAAAAGGAAGCTGGCTCAGGCTAATTTGCGGTTGGTTGTTTCTATCGCTAAAAGATATATTGGTCGTTCGCCAAATTTAACCTTACTTGATTTAATTCAAGAGGGAAATTTGGGGCTTTTCCGAGCAGTTGAGAAGTTCAACTGGAGAAAGGGCTATAAGTTTTCTACTTATGCTACCTGGTGGATAAGACAAGCGGTGACCCGAGCCCTGGCCGATCAGTCAAGGACTATCCGAATCCCGGTTCATATGGTGGAAACCTTGAGCAAATACGAAAAAGTAAGAAAGAATCTGTTGCAAAATTTAGGAAGACCCGCTTTGCCAGAAGAGATTGCTGCTGAAATGGGGATTGAGGTTGAAAAAGTCCATCATTTAATGAAGATAAGACAGAAAGCAGTTTCCTTGGAAACCCCGGTTGGCGATGACGAAAAAGACAGTATCTTAGCTGAGTTTATCGAGGATGAAAAAACTCCTCCTCCCTCTCTGGTTGCTTCCAGGAACCTTTTAAAAAAGAGATTAGCTGAAATTTCTTCTGAATTGACTCCCCGCGAAAGAAAGATTTTGTCCATGAGATTTGGCTTGGAAGATGGCATCAGTCACACCCTGGAGGAGGTAGGAAAGGTTTTTGAGGTAACCAGAGAAAGAATCCGTCAAATCCAAGCCAAGGCATTAGAGAGAATAAGGCAATTGCGCGCTTTAAAAAAGTTGAAAGATTATTAAATCAGTGATATTATACATATAGTATTCCGCGGTGGCGCAATGGTAGCGCGGGTGCCTGTAAAAAAATTGCAGCCTTCGGTGGAAACATCGGAGTGAAAATTCTGGGATAACGGTGAAACCCAAATTCAGGGCAATACCGTGGGAACCGAGTATATAAAACTTTATGTGCTTGGACCCGTAGAGACTAGATACCGGAACACCCGAAATTAAAGGGTGATGATATAGTCCACGCCTCGTGGAAACACGGGGATAAGTGTAAGCACTAGGTTGTAGGTTCGAATCCTACC
>JAUWYS010000044.1 GCA_030615715.1 bacterium | reverse complement strand
TATCTCCCGAACAGATTTGGGTGATTCCGGTGGGTTCCAACCATCGAAAATATGCCAGCGACCTTGCTGAAAAATTAGAATCAGAGGGCCTCCGTGTTGAAGCAAAAACCGAAGCTGAAACCGTTTCCAAAAAAATCCGAGAGGGAGAAATCCAAAAAATCCCCTATCTCTTGGTAGTTGGTGACAAAGAGATAAAAAAGAAGAATGTTAGAGCAAGAAAAAGAGACAAAGGAGACACGGGAGAGATATCATTGACAAAGTTTTTGAAACAAGTGAAAATGGAAATAGATAATAAATCATAAAAAATATGTCTAAACTAACAAAATTTTTCGTTTTAAGCGTCGTTTTGGTTTTTGGACTCACCTTAATAGTTTCGGCTCAAGAAACCATTGGAGAAGAACCCTCAGAACAAGCTCTTGAGGAGGTGGCTCTTGATGAAGCGGTTGAGGCAGAAGATTTAGAAATTTCAGAACCAAGATTACTGCCGGACAGTCCTTTTTATTTCCTCAAAACCTGGAGAAGAGGAATCCGAAGTTTCTTTACTTTCGGCAGGGTTAATAAAGCTAATCTTAAATTGAGATACGCTTCAGAAAAACTTCTTGAAACAAGGAAATTAGCTGAGAAAATAAAAGACCCTGAAATTATTAAGAGAGCCGCTGAAAATTACGATAAAGAAATTGGACAGATTAAAGCCGCGGCCGATAAAATTAGGGAGACCGCAACCGAAAATCCCAAAGTCGGCAAGTTTTTAGACAAATTTACCAAATATCAAGTTCTACACCAAAAGGTTCTGGAAAAATTAGAAGAGCAAGTTCCAGCCGAAGCTCAAGAAAGAATAAGAGAAACGAGGGAGAATCACCTCCAAAACTTTGGAGAGGTAATGTTAAAACTGGAAGAAAAAGCAAAAATTCAAACTCGTTTAGAGAATAATTTAGGAGAACTTAAAGGAAGTGAATTTAAACAATTTAAGAACCTGGAAATCTTAAAAAACCTGGAAGAGAAAGCTCCTGCCGGAGCCAAAGAAGCAATTAGAGGGGCTCGAGAAAATACCCTGATGAGATTAAAAGAGCAATTGGAACGAATGTCCACCACAACCCAGGAGAGATTTATGGATTATACAGAGAGAATCCGAGGAGATGTTGAGAATAAATTGGACATTATTGAGAATCTTAGGTCAGAATTAAAAGAAAAGTTGCAAATCAGAGAAAGATTAGAAAACATAAGAGAAGGAATTATCCAAAAACTTCCAGAACAAATTCAACTAAGGAGAAAGGAATGTCCCATGGTATTTATGCCTCCTGCTCCCGACTTTTGTAAGGAAGGAAGAATTGTCATAGAGACTGATGAAGATGGTTGTCCTCGATGGGCAAGATGTGTAGTGCCCGCTGAACAGGAAACAACTCCCATAACCACCCAGCCGGCCTGTACCACCTTATGGGATCCGGTTTGTGGTAAAGATGGTAAAACTTATTCCAATGCCTGCTTTGCCAGAGTGGCTGGGGTAGAGATTGATTATCAAGGAGTCTGCCGGGAAGAAGAAAAACCTTCAACTGGCTTGGCAAATCCCGCCGCCGTATACTGTCAAGAGATGGACTATAAATTAGAAACAAGAACAAAAAATGATGGAAGTCAGCATACAGTCTGTATCTTCCCTGACGGAAAAGAATGTAATCAATGGGCTTTTTTCAGGGGTGAATGCGGGGTTGACTACAAAAAATAAATTTGAGTTCTTTTAAAACCCTCCTACCAGAAAAATAGAGGGGGTGATAAGAATGAAGGTTAAAGAACCCCAGGACTATCGCAGAGAAATAGACGCGGCCCTCTTCAAAGAGGGAGTTACTAAAGAAAAAATCTTAGGACTCAATTTGAATGGGATACGTGATGGGCCAAGATTATTGGAAAAATTTAGATTTGCCCAAAGAGAAATAAGGAAATTGTTCTTCGACCCCTTATTTGAGCAACCAATGGAACTCAAGACCGGAGGGTATCCCGAACCAATACTTGAAGATTTAGATGACAGAGCTAAGAAGAGGAAGGAGGAAAATACAGAAAAAATCTTGAAAATTTGCGAAAAATGGCAACCGCTGTTAGGGAAAGTACAAAGAGAGATTGAAGGGAGAAAGATATGGAAGGAATAAAATTTAAAAATCTGGTAGGAGGTAAGGGCCTTGGTGGTTGGAATAAAAAGACAACCCAGGGCCCCTTTTAATTTAAAGAAAAAAGTGTAATATATTAGGATTATGAAATACCACATCATTACTTATGGATGTCAGATGAACAAAAGCGACTCCGAACGAATTGCCCAAGTTTTAGAAAATATTGGCTTCCAAGAAGCTCCTCAAAGAGAAGGGGCTGATTTAATTGTAGTTAATATGTGTTCTGTCAGGCAGTCAGCTGTTGATAGAATTTATGGTAGAATTAGAAATTTTGCTAAACTTAAAGCCCAAAACTCAAAACTCAAAAC
>JAUWYS010000036.1 GCA_030615715.1 bacterium | reverse complement strand
AGAATTTTGGGAATACCATACAAAGAAAAGGTTTTCTTCATCAGTTGTTCATCTTTCTTTAATCTTTCTTTGATTGGTTTTATTCCCAAAACATCTCCTTCTTTAGAGGTCATCCTCGCTCCCTGACAACCAGAATTGTCGCAAATCAGGTGAAACTTTTTTTCTTGTTCGTCGTACTCTACTTTTTTGGTCGGAAATACTTTTAAGTTTCTTGAGTTCTGACAGAGAGGACAAACCACCCGATGTTTTATTCTTTCATCAATGACGGTTTCGGGAACGTCAATCAGTACAAAAATATCAGGGTCGTCCCGGTAACCAATCAGGTCGCGGAAGAACAAGGAATAAGAAATCTGGTCCAGGCCCCTGGGAAAACCATCAATGAAAAGGGCTTTTTTCTTTCGCTTGGCTATTTCTTCTTTGACCAAAGCTAAAATCAATTCAGAGGAAAGAAGAGTTTTGGTGCTCCTTTTTTTCAAAGCAGAAATTATGTCTTTGAGAGATAAATAGCCACGGTAGTTTTTTTCCAGGAAATAAACCAACTCCTTCCTTCTCTTTTTATCTTTGACCACCTCATCAAGATTTCTTACCATATCACCAATGGAAAAATGTTCCACTCTATCTTTATCTACCATCTCCTGGAACATCTTAGCATAGGTGCCCTTACCCGAATTCTTTTTACCCAAAAGATAAGCAATGAAACTGTTTTCTTTCAAATATTCCCTTAACTTTTTAATTTCTCGTCCCGCCTTCAACTCAAAATAGGCCCTTCTTTGATTAAAATCAGTTAGGTCAAACTTTTGAGAAACGCCTTTAATCTTTGTTTTAAAAATTGGAAATTGAATGTCTTTCATAAAATTTTAGATGCTGTCCATCGCTGGTTATCTTAATATCACCGTTTTGGTCGGTTCTTAGCACCTTTATAGCAAGATTCTCAAGATTTCGCAAGACCTTCTGGTGCGGGTGGCCATAAGGATTGTTCCTGCCACAAGAGATGACAGTAATTGCCGGACCAACTTTTTCCAAAAACTCTTTGATGCTTGATGTCTTACTTCCGTGATGAGCCACTTTTAAAACGTCTGAATCAACTGTAATTTCCTCTTCTAAAATTTTTTTCTCTATCTTTTGAGTAATGTCGCCCGTAAACAAAAAAGTGGTTTTTCCGAACAATAGCCGAGCAACAATTGAAGTGTCATTGCTACTCTCTTTAAACAATTCTCCTGCTAAACTCTCAAAAGGATATAAAATAAAAAGCTGAAGGTTGCTGGCTTTAATTTTTTGGCCGGCTCTGGCTATGACAATATTCGTCTCCTCCTTTTTCAATTTTTCCTGCCACTCTCCGAAACTCTTCGTCTCTCTTAAAACTCCTGTCCATAAAATATTAGCCACTTGGTACCTGTTTAAGACCCATATTAAGCCTCCTGAGTGGTCTTTTTCCGGGTGAGTTAGGATGACCAAATCCAAAGAACGGTCCCAAAATGGTAGTTCGGTTGCTAATTTCTCTAAAATTATCTTGCCTGAACCCCCCGTCAATGAGAATCTGATGTCCCTGAGGTGTTTCAATAAAAATAGCATCTCCCTGGCCAACATCAAAAAAGACCACCTCCAGGTCGGGGTTGGTTAAATCAAAAACTTCCTGCCAGACAAAGAAATTGGTTAGAAATAAAAGAACGACAATCAACCAAAGAAACTTCCTCTGCTTTATCATTTAGAACCCAAAGAAGCCATCAGCCCCATCAGGTAAAGGATAACCAAAGAGGAAAAGACAACGATGATAATTATTCCCCACAGGGGAGGTATCTCTTTTTTCATATTCTTTTTCTTTGATTCTGATTATGAAATTATTTTTTATTTAGTTCGCCGAGCAACTTTTCAATATTAATTTCGTACATTTTACAGACCTCTCCGACCTTTAAATTTTGAATCTCAAATTTTGCCATAGGACAAGTTAAACATGGCAGATTATATTTTGCTAAAATTTTCTCCCCTCTCTCGGATGCTAAAATCTCAGCTAAAGTTGAATTTTTGGTAAACTTTTTGGGCATTCTATTATCCAGCCAACCATCCGCCGTCGATTACTACAGCGGCACCTGTCATATAAGATGAGGTATCGGAAGCTAAAAACAAAACCAAATTGGAAACTTCTTCTGGTTTGCCGACTCTTTTGAGAGGAACCCGAGCCATTAATCCCTCCATCGCCTTGGGATCTTGCTTTATTGGATCAATCATGGGGGTTTCAATCATTCCGGGAGCAACAACATTAACCCTTATGCCAAGAGGGGCTAATTCTAAAGCCATTGCTTCTGTCATCCCAACAATGCCACCCTTGGAAGCACAATAATGGACCAGATTAGGAAAACCAACACCTTGTTGACCCATAGCAACAGAAGCAATGTTAACTATCACTCCTGATTTTTGTTTAGTCATCTCTTTGGCCGCTGCTTGAGCGCACAAAAAGTATCCCCTAAGATTTATGTCTAAGGTTCTATTCCATTCTTCTTCGGTTATTTCCAGAAAAGGTTTGAATTGAGCAATCCCAGCATTGTTGACTAAGATATCAATTTTACCGAATTTCTCAATTGTTTTTTTAACCAGCTCATCAACTTCCTTCTTCTTGGAAACATCACATTTCACAGCCAGGCCTTCTTCCCCTGTCTTTCCAATTTCATCAACCACTTTTTGGCAATCTTCTTCAGAAATATCAGAAACCACCACTTTTACTCCCTCTTGAGCCAATTTTAAAGCATGGACTTTGCCCATTCCTCTGCGAGCTCCGGTGACAATAGCCACTTTCCCCTTTAGGTCTTCATACATATTGATGATTCACGATTTATGATTTATGATTTATGATTTTCACGACCTTTGTTTTTTTTATGGCTTCCCCAATAAGTTTTTCAACATTGAGTTTGTTTTCTTCTTTTTTAACCTCTGGCAAATCTGCTTTTATTTCTGGGTGTTTTGGCAAAAAGCGAGAACAGCAATCTTGGGCAGGCAAAATTGAAGTGTCAAAAGTGCCAATCTCTCTTGCTTTATCTATTATATCGTTTTTATCCATTCCTATCAATGGCCTCAAAACTGGTAATTTTACTACCTCTTCAATTGCTCCGATATTCTCTAAGGTTTGGGAAGCAACCTGACCTACGCTCTCCCCGGTAATCAAAGCTTTGGCTCTGACTTTTTTAACCAAGATTTCGGCAATTCGGAACATAAATCTTCGATACAAAACAACACGCAATTTAGCTGCCGTTCTAAGTAAAATCTCTTTTTGGATGGCCGTGAAAGGAACTAAATAAAGTTTTGATTGAAATTGAAACTTAT
>JAUWYS010000033.1 GCA_030615715.1 bacterium | reverse complement strand
CAGAGGGATTACCCAAGAGGAATTTCAAGAACTCAATCAGGATGAAAGAAATCCTCAACTTAATCGGGTCATTGGCGGTCGTTATCCAACCGGCTCAATGATTAAACCTTTGATAGGGCTGGCGGCTTTGGAAGAAAACATAGTTTCAGAATCAACGCAGCTTTATTGTCCTTTAGAACTTTGTCTTGAACACAAATATACGGGAGAGCCTGAGTGTTTTCCTGATTGGACATTTCATGGCTGGACTACTATCAAAAGAGCCATAGCTGAATCGGTTAACCCCTTCTTTTATATGGTTGGTGGGGGGTATGTTTCGCCTTCAACAGCCAGTGAATTTTTTAATCCCAATTTGCCAAAAGAATTTGAAGGATTAGGAATTGAAAATATAGCAAAGTATCTCCGCCTATTCGGCTTAGGAGAGAGAACCGGCGTGGATTTACCCGGAGAGGTTGAAGGCAGAGTCCCTGACCCTGATTGGAAGAAAAATTACTTTGAGACACCAGAGCAGCAAAAGTGGTATTTGGGAGATACCTATAATCTTTCAATTGGTCAGGGTTATTTTTTGACTACCCCTTTGCAAATGGTTACTGCCCTGGGCACTTTAGCCAATGGAGGCAAAATTTTCAAACCAAAAATAGTCAAGGAGGTTTTGGCGGCCGACGGAAGTCAGAAAGAAGTATTGGATAAAGAACTAATAAAGGAGAATTTCATCAGCTCTGGATCCCTTGAGGTTATTGGAGAGGGAATGTTGCAGGCCGTAAGTTCTCCAGCAGGTTCTGCCTTCTCTTTAAGTTCTTTGCCGGTCAGAGCTGCCGCTAAAACCGGGACTGCCCAAATTTATCCTAAAAAAGAAATTTACCATAACTGGATAACAGTTTTTGCTCCCTATCAATCACCTGAAATTGTTCTAACTGTTATTATTGAGAAAGTAGAGGGCACCAGAATTGCCGCCCAAAAAGTCGCCAAAGACGTCTTAGAATGGTATTTTACTCAAAACTGAGTTGAAAAAATCTTTTTTTAAGCTAAGATTAATATATGGCTAACCTACCAGAGATTAGGAAAAATCGTTTAAGAAAGCTAAAGAAGATTTTTGATTTAGGACTCAACCCTTATCCTCAAAGGACAAAGAGAACTCATGAGATAAACAGAGTTCTTGAGGAATTTTCCAAATTAGCCAAAAAAGCTCAAGAAATAATAGTTATAGGTAGAGTGAGGACTTTGAGGGAACACGGAGGAGCTACTTTTTTTGATATTGAAGATGGTTCAGGAAAAATCCAGGCACTCTTGCGAAAAAATAAAATAGGGGAGAAGGGCTATCAATTTTTCCGAGAATTGGTGGACATTGGCGATTTCCTTGAGGTCAGAGGAACTTTAATGAAAACCAAAACCGGTGAGAAAACAATTGAGGTTTCTGATTTTGAATTTCTGGTAAAATCTTTACTTCCCTTGCCAGAAAAATGGCATGGGCTTCAAGACATTGAAGAAAGATATAGAAAAAGATATTTGGATTTATTGTTCAATAAAGAGGCAAGAGAAAAGTTTGAATTAAGGTCCCAAATTATCAAAACTTTGAGAGAATTCTTGGAAAGTGAAGGATTTTTGGAGGTGGAAACGCCAATCTTACAACCGATTTACGGGGGAGCTGAAGCCAGACCCTTTAAAACCCATTTAAATGCCCTGGACATTGATTTGTATTTAAGAATTGCTCCCGAACTTTATTTAAAAAGATTGTTGGTTGGCGGTTTTGAGAAAGTTTATGAAATTGGCAAATGTTTCAGGAATGAAGGCATCGATAAAGCTCACAATCCGGATTTCACTATGCTGGAGTTTTATTGGGCATATGCCAGCTATAAAGATATGATGCGATTAACCGAGAAAATGTTCGGGTTTCTGATGAAGAAAATTTTTGGCAAACTTGAGATAAAATATCAGGGTAAAAAGATAAATTTTAAAACTCCCTGGCCAAGAGTTGAGTTTTACGAGCTTTTTAAGAAAGAGACCAAGTTGAGTTTAGAAGACCTTTCCAAAGAAGGCTTAGCCAGGGAAGCCAAGAAAATGGGGATTAAATTAGAAAGAAGAGCTCAAAAGGCAGAAATCGCTGACAAGATTTACAAAAAGTGCTGCCAGCCCAAAATTTGGCAGCCCAGTTTCTTAATCCATCGCCCGATAGGAACCTTTCCCTTAGCTAAAGCCTTTGAAAAAAATCCTAAAAAATTAGCAAACTTCCAATTGGTTGTGGCTGGTTGGGAAATAATAAATGCTTTCTCTGAATTAAACAACCCAGTGGAACAAAGGAAAAGATTTGAAGAGCAAGAAAAATTACACCAGGCAGGCCTTGAGAAAGCTCAAAGAATGGACGAAGATTTCTTGACTGCTTTGGAATATGGTATGCCACCAGCCGCTGGCTTTGGCTTGGGAATTGACCGGTTAGTAGCTATGCTGACCGATTCCAATAGCTTAAGAGAAGTGATTCTATTTCCAACCATGCGTCCCAGGTAATAGAAGCTCGGCAAAACAAAAATTTTTAATAACGAATCCCATCCTCCTCAACCCATATTAAAAATTTTTGTCTGCCTCGCTTCTTATACACATGTTAGATATTAATTTTATTCGCCAAAACCCGGAGAAAGTGAAAGAAATTTGCAAGGCAAAGAATGTTAGTCTTGATATAGACCTCCTTCTTGATTTAGATGAAAAACGCAGGAGGTTAATCAAGCAATCAGAAGAACTCCGAGCTCAACAGAAAAAACTTGGTAGAGAAGATTTAGAGAAAGCAAAAGAAATAAAGAATAATTTTAAAACTCTTTCAAGGGAGCTGGCGGAGGTGAAAAAAGAATACCAGGAACTGATGCTACTCACCCCCAATGTTTATTCTGAAGATACGCCAGTAGGCCCTGATGAATCTTACAACAAAGAAGTTCATCGCTGGGGGAAGATTCCCAAATTTGATTTCAAAATTAAAGACCATCTTCAGCTTGGTAAGGACCTGGATTTAATTGATGTTGAGAAAGGAGTCAAGGTGTCTGGTTTTCGTGGTTATTACTTGAAAAATGAGGCGGTTCTTTTACATTATGCTGTTTTATGGCATGCCCTTTTGAAGATAATCAACAAGGGCTTTGTGCCGATGTTCCCACCAACTATAATTAAAGAGTTTGTCCTCCGAGGGTCGGGTCATTTTCCTTCTGGTAAAGAAGATATTTACCAAATTGCCAATCCTGGAAAATTAGCTGACGGACAAGAAATTAAAGAGCCGGTTTTCCTGGCAGGCACTGCCGAACCATCCTTACTTGCTTATTTCTCAGATACCATTTTAGAAGAAAAAGATTTACCTCAAAAAATTTGTGGGTTTTCCCAATGCTATCGTTCAGAGGTTGGCAGTTATGGAAAAGATACCAAAGGTCTTTATAGAATTCACGAGTTTATGAAGGTCGAGCAGATTGTTTTGTCTAAAGACGATATTAAAGAGTCAAATTACTGGCTTGAAGAAATGAGAAAAATTTCCCAAGAGATTTTAGAGGAGTTAAAATTGCCCTATAGAGTCGTCATAACTTCTACCGGTGAAATGGGGGCTGGTAAGTATAAAATGTATGATATTGAAACCTGGATGCCTTCCCGTGAAAATTATGGCGAGACCCACTCCGATTCCAATCTAACTGATTGGCAGCCAAGAAGATTGAACATAAGATATAAGACGGAGAACGGAGAGAAGAGATTTGTTCACGCCTTAAACAATACCGTGTTGGCTTCTCCCCGTATTCTAATTGCCATTTTAGAGAACCATCAAAGAAAAGACGGTAAGATTGACGTACCAAAAGTTTTACAAAAATATCTTGGTTTCAAAATTATCCC
>JAUWYS010000022.1 GCA_030615715.1 bacterium | reverse complement strand
TTTATCAACTAGTCTTCTTAAGACCGAAATTAATTTTTTGATGTCATCAGGGTGTAAGCCGGTGGTTGGTTCATCTAAAATATATAAGGTTTTACCGGTTGACTTTCTGGAAAGCTCGGTGGCCAATTTCACTCTTTGAGCTTCCCCGCCCGACAAAGAAGGGGCGGGCTGCCCGAGCTCAATGTAGTTGAGACCCACCTTACATAAAGTTTTTAATTTATAGCGCAGTCCGGGGATGTTCTCAAAGAATTTCAAGGCTTCTTCAACCGTCATCTCCAAAACCTCAGCAATATTTTTTCCCTTGTAATCAATGGCCAAGGTTTCTTTGTTATATCTTTTCCCTTTACACTCCTGGCACTGGACATAAATGTCCGGCAAAAAGTACATCTCAACTTTCTTTGAACCTTGACCTTCGCAGGCCTCACATCTCCCACCTTTAACATTGAAGCTGAATCTTCCTAACTGATAGCCCCTTATTCTTGCTTCTTTGGTTTTGGCAAAAAGGTCTCTGATGTAACTGAAAATACCGGTATAGGTTGCTGGATTACTCCTGGGAGTTCTGCCAATAGGCGATTGGTCAACCAAGGCAACTTTATCTAAAAATTCAGCCCCCAAAATCTTCTGATGTTTACCGGGTTCTTCCTTTGAATGATAAAATCTTTGATACAAAGCTCGAGCAATAATATCGTTAACCAAGCTGCTTTTACCAGAGCCAGAAACTCCGGTTAAACAAACAAATTTCCCCAAAGGAATTTTTACATCAATATTTTTTAAATTATGTTCAGCTGCCTTTTTAACGATCAAAAAGTTTTGAGCTTTATTAGATCCTTCGTCGCGGAGCCCGTGCTGAGTGTCAGCGAAGTGCTCCTCAGGATGACGGTCTTCGACCGTCACTTTCTTTCTTCCCGATAAATAATCGCCGGTTAAGGTGTGGGAATGAAGAAGCTGCTTGGGGGTTCCTTCAAAGATAATCTGGCCACCCTGCTTGCCAGCTCCGGGCCCAATATCAATCACAAAGTCCGCTGCCTTAACCGTCTGGGGGTCGTGTTCTACGACAATGACAGTATTGCCCAAGTCCCTTAATATCTTCAGGGTCTCAATCAATCTGGCTTGGTCTCTGGGGTGTAAGCCAACCGAGGGTTCATCCAAAATATATAAAACTCCGGTTAATTTTGAGCCAATCTGGGTGGCTAAGCGAGTTCTCTGTTCCTCTCCCCCGGCTAAAGTTTCTGCCTGTCTGGACAAAGTTAAATAATCCAAGCCAACATCATTCAAGAACTGAAGTCTGGCGATAATTTCTTTCAAAAGACCTTTAGCAATTTTAAATTTAGTTTCACCAATCTCTTTCTTGTCCAGATTCTCAAAAAATCTTTTTGCCTCACTTATTTCCATGGCAACTATCTTATCAATTGACTTTCCCCGAACCCTCACTGCCAAGGCCTCTTCTTTTAATCTTTTTCCTCCACACCCCTCGCATTTTCTTTCTCTCATATACTTTTTTATTTCTTCCCTGGTTGCTTCTGACTCCGTTTCCCAATATTTTCTCTCAAGATTGAGAATTACTCCTTCAAAATTATCATCGCCATTAAAAATAATGTCTAAAACCTTTTGGGGTAAATTTTTAATCGGGGTATCTAAAGAAAAATTATATTCTTCAGCCAAATCTTGAAGTTGCCACCAAAAATAGCTCTGGCGGCCAACCTTATGGGAAGCATGAGCCCAGGGAAAGATTGCTCCCTCATCAATTGATAGGTTCGGGTTGGGAATAACTAATTCGGGGTCAACTTCTAATTTTTTACCCAAGCCCTGGCAGCCAGGACAAGCTCCGTAGGGTGAATTAAAAGAGAAAAGACGAGGCTCAATTTCTGGCAAAGAAACTCCACAATATTCGCAAGCAAGATGCTCACTGAACATTAAATTATCTACCATGACAAGACCCTTGCCAAGTTTCAAAGCTGTCTCTACTGAATCAACCAAGCGGGATTTTTCTAAGCCCTCCTCAATGATTAATCTATCAACCACCACCTCAATGTGATGTTTTTTATTTCTGGTAAGAGTTCTCTCCAGGACCTCTTCAATTCTTTGAACCACCCCGTCAATTCTTACCCTGACAAAGCCAGCTCTGGCAATCTCTTCCAAGATTGCCCGATGCTCCCCCTTTCTGCCGCGAACCACCGGACCCAAAATGAGCATTTCGTGCTCACCTTTCCGCATGCCTAAAATCTGGTCAACTATCTGGTCAATTGTCTGGCGAGAGACCTTTCTATCACATTTTGGACAATGAGGAGTGCCGATTCTGGCAAAAAGTACTCTTAAGTAATCGTAAATCTCGGTCATAGTGCCAACCGTGGAGCGGGGATTGTGGGATGCCTTCCTTTGGTCAATGGAAATGGCTGGTGAAATTCCCTCAATTTTATCAACGTCTGGTTTTTGCATCACCCCCAAGAATTGCCTGGCATAGGCACTCAAACTTTCAACGTATCTTCTTTGACCTTCAGCATATAAAGTATCAAAAGCCAGAGATGACTTGCCCGAACCCGAAACCCCGGTAATGACCACCAATTTATTTTTAGGAATATCCAGATTAATGTTCTTCAGATTATGAACCCTGGCTCGCCGAATTTTAATATAATCTTTTGCCATAAATACTTATTATAGTAAAATAAAGGAGTTATGGCAAGGTTTAGGTATTTGGATAAAAAGAAAGTTTCTTCGCTGCCCAAAACACCAGGGGTTTATCTTTTTAAAAAAGGGCGAGAAATTCTGTATATTGGTAAAGCGACCAACATTAGAGATAGAGTGAAAAATCATTTTCAACAACCCGGCTTCCGAGACCGGCTTTTTATTCAAGATGTTAAAAAAATCGGCTGTCTTAAAACCGGTTCAGAAATTGAGGCCTTAATTTTGGAAGCAAATTTAATCAAGAAAGAGCAGCCCAGATTCAATATTCTATGGAGAGATGACAAAAACTATTTTTTTGTGGGAATTACCAAGGAGGACTTTCCGAAAGTATTTATCACCCACCAAACAAAATTAAAAATTAAAAAAGAGGGGGCCCGCCGAAGACGGGAGGGTGGAGGGAGTGGTGTAGTGAAATTAAAAATTGATTATCTGGGGCCGTTTGTTGATGGAAAGGCGCTTAAACAAACCCTGCGAATCTTAAGAAGAGTTTTTCCCTACCGGACTTGTAAAAAAATACCAAAAAGACCTTGTTTGTGGTATCAATTAGGACGTTGCCCCGGAGCTTGCCTCTTGGACTCAAAACTGGGCTCGCAAATTCCAGGGCTAAAAGGAAAAATTAAAAGAGAGTCGCAAAGAAATACAAAGAATTTAATAAAGGTTCTTCAGGGAAAGAAAACTCAAGTCCTGGTTGATTTGAAAAGAGAAATGAAAAAATTTTCTAAGGAACAAGAATTTGAAAGAGCAGCCAAATTGCGAGACCAAATTGAGGCCCTGAATAATGTTTTTGAGCATGCTCAGGTTTTTCAAGGTTTGGTTGAGAGGGAGCGACCGAATTGGACAGAAACTGAGAAACTCCTTAAAAAGATTTTTGGCATAAAAAGAAAGCTCTTAAGAATTGAGGGCTATGATGTTTCCAATATTCAGGGGAAAGAAGCTACCGGAGCCATGATAGTTTTTGAAAAGGGGGAACCCAATAAAAAAGAATATCGGAAATTCAAGATAAAAATTCTGAAAGAACCAAATGACATTGCCATGTTAAAAGAAATAATTTCCCGCCGCTTAAATCATCCAGAATGGAAATTGCCCCAGGTAATGCTGATTGACGGAGGAAGAGCGCAACTTAACGCTGCCAAATTAACAATTAAACAATTTAACAATTTAACAATTAAGGTGATGGCCATTGCTAAGAGAAAAAATGAACTTTACATAGAAAGTAAAAAGCAACCGATTTTATTAAAAAATCTTCCTCAGGAAATTTCTAACTTGATTTTACACATCAGAGATGAAGCCCACCGCTTTGCCGTGAAATATCACAGGAAACTGCAAATTGTTGACTTGAAGGGTAAATCTTAGTAAGATAAGAAAATGGGGCGATTCTTAGGTAATATTATTGTTGGCTTTTTAGCTCTTTATTTGGCAACTTTACTGGTGCCTGGGGTGGAAGCCCAGGGAAGTTTTGAAGAACAGCTCAAAATTTTATTTTTTGCTGGAGTTGTCTTGGGGTTGGTCAATTTTTTCATTAAACCAATTGTCAACCTGATCACCTTTCCTCTACGCTTGATAACCTTCGGACTTTTCAGTTTGGTGGTAAATATGGGCATGGTCTGGCTGGTGGATATCTTTTTCCCCAAGCTGATTATCCCCGGACTTGGCGAACTTTTCTGGACCGGACTTATTGCCTGGATTTTAAGTTTATTCTTTATCAGAAAAAGACGACTTAAATTAAAAGAAACCCAATAGCTATGAAACAAATTTTATTTTTCGCTCAAATTATTGTACCGGTTCTTTTAATTGTCTTAATTCTTCTTCAGCAAAGAGGGACGGCTTTGGGGTCGGTCTTTGGAGGTGAGGGCGGTTTTTATCTAAAAAGGAGAGGGATTGAGAAAAAAATTTTCTGGAGTACCGTTGCTTTGGCTGTTTCGTTTTTAGTTATCTCTTTACTCAATCTCATTGTTTAAATTTTTGAAACATCTTCTAAAATTTTTCAGAGGACTGAGAGGATTTTTTCCTTCCCTTCAGCAGTGGGGGCAGTTTTTTAATGTACTCAGCAAGAAAGAGAAAACAATCCTTTTTCTTCTCTTTTCTCTGGTCATCATCTCCGGAATCTTTCTTAATCTGAACTTTTACTTCAAAAACACAGAGGTTGCCCCTGCCATCGGAGGTACTTACCAGGAAGGGTTGGTTGGTCAGCCAAGATTTATTAATCCCATTTATCTTTCCACCCAGGACGTGGACAGGGACTTAGTTGAGGTATTGTTCTCCGGGTTGATGAAGTATAACGAGAAGGGAGAGCTGGTAGAAGATTTAGCCAAAGAATATGAAATTAAGGAGAAGGGAAAGGTTTTTGAGGTTTTTCTCCGGGATAATATTTTCTGGCATGATGGGGAACCTTTAACCTCGGCTGATGTTATCTTTACCATTGATTTAATCCAGGATCCCCAATATCAAAGCCCCTTAAGAGTTAAATGGTTTGGAGTGAGGGCGGAAAAAATTTCAGAGAAAGGAATTCGTTTCCGCTTACCCGAAAAATACGCTGGTTTTTTGGAAAACCTTACTCTGAAAATTGTTCCTAAGCATATTTTTGAAGACCTGGCTCCCCAAAACTTACCCTGGGAGTTGGTCTCAGAAGAATATCTAATTGGTTCGGGTCCTTTTAAATTCAAAAAGATAGTTCAAGACAAATCGGGTTATATCAGAGAGTTGAGCTTGGAGAGAAATAAAAATTTCTATGGCAAGAAACCCTACTTAGAGGAAATTTCTTTTCTGTTTTTTCAAGATGAAAGACAAGTTATTTCCCAAGCCCAAGTTGGAGAAATTCAGGGATTTTCCATTACTGACCCCAAAAATTTTGACTTAAGCACTGAAAAGAACTTTGAAGGATACTTTCTTTCTCTGCCAAGATATTTTGCTGTTTTCTTCAATCTTAAACAAAAGGGGCTTTTTGAAGAAAAATCCCTGAGAGAGGCCTTGAGTTTGGCTTTAAATAAGGATGAAATTTTACAGGATGTTTTTTTGGGCAGGGGAAAAATAGTTGCCTCCCCTATTTTGCCAGAATTTTTTGGTTTTGAGGCTCCAGCTGAGATTTGTCAACTTGACACTGATAAAGCCAAAGAGAT
>JAUWYS010000055.1 GCA_030615715.1 bacterium | reverse complement strand
GCCATGGTCAGAATTGCCGGAATCCCCGATAGCCCACCCGGACCACCTACACGCTGAAAGTGGAAGACAATTCTACCGTAAAGCCCCCACAAGGGTGTCATAGAAAAATATAGAAGACAAAAGATGAGAGGAGCAAAGAACCGTCGACGATAAATGCTAAAAAATAAAAGAATGACTAAGTACCCCAAAAAAAATATGGTTGATTCTTTCCTTATCCAGGATGTTAAGCCCAGCAAAACCCCTGCCAGGACTAAGAAACCCTTTTTTTGTGTTGACAGCCACCGGTACAAATAAAAAGCTGCCACGCTAAAATAGAAAGCAAAAGTGAAGTTGGTGTAGGAGTTAGTGGCATGGCCATAGATATAAGGAGTAGTTACCAAAATCAAAGTAAATAACAGGGCATGATAACGGTGAACAAAGCCCCTCAAAGAATGATAGAAAATGAGGGCAAGGGAGAGGAGAAGCAGGGAATAGAAGACCTTGGGATTAGTCCAGCCACATAAATATAGCCATGTATGTACCAGGGAGGTCATGGGAGGTTTTTCAAAAACATAAAAATCAAAGTTTTCTTTCAAAACCCGATCTCTTAATATGGTCATAGCTCCCGGAAAGGACTGCGCTTCATGGAAGAGCTTGGCCCGCAAATCAAAACAGGTTAAGGAATCGGACCACCAAACGGGCCAGTAAACTGCAATCATCAGGTTAGAGAGAATAAAAAAGATCACCAAGCCTATCAGGATTTTCTCAAAAACTGAAAGAGACCTCACAATCCCCTTCACCCCCGGAAAAGATCCTAGCCTCATTCTCAAAAGCCACCCCCGTCCACTCTTAATTCTCAACAAGAACAGTGACAGTCCAATTATCCCGGAGACGAGGATCGTGGTATTGAACAGAGAAAATTTGGCTCCCATAACATTTAAGAAAAACATAGCCAGGGTCAAAAACCCAAATCCCAAAGCATAGCCTAGGCCAAGACGCTCGAAGATGGGGACGTCCGTCACCATCAAGGAAGAAACGGTCAGACCAAGTAAGACCGGCAACAACAATCCCAGGATTAACATTTTGATTTTACCCTTCCTTAAAAAGGCAGCTTTTTAGCTACTGCAGCGAATTTCTCTTCTTCAACCATTTTAATGCCTCTTTGGCATGTCTCCTGCCTGCACTGTACTTGTACCTTGAGGCAGCCCAGAAATGCCGATAAGCCTCCTCGTACATTTTCCTCTCCAGATACAGGTCTCCCAGGGCATTCTGAAGCCAAATGCCTGAAGGGTCAATTTGTGCAGCCCTTTTAAGACTTGTCAACGCTAAATCAACTTTATTTTCTTTCCTATAAACCTCACCTAAGGCAAAATGAAACCAGGCGATGTTGGGCCTCAGCTCAATTGCTTTCTGGTATTCCACAATGGTCTTGTCCAACCTTCCCTTTTTTCGGTACATCTCTCCTAAATTAAAATGAACCCAGGCATCCTGGGGATTGAGCAGGGCTGACAGTTGATAGTTAGCTATAGCTTCTTTTATCTCATTTTTCGCTCTATAGAAATTGCCCCGGTCAAGAAAGAT
>JAUWYS010000049.1 GCA_030615715.1 bacterium | reverse complement strand
CCGACAGGAATAAAAAACGAAAGAAGGAAGGAAAAATGAAGTGGATGATTTTGACTCATTGGCGGCCAGACTTGGACGCCATAGCTGGGATTTGGTTGCTCAGGAGATTTGGCGAAGAGAAATTCCCGGGGATTTCAACAGTGGAAGTGGAGTTTTTGAAGAACGAAAAATTACCTCGAGGAAAAACTGCAATGGAGCTAGAGCGGGAAGGAGCGATTTGTGTAGATATTGGCAAGGGAAGGTTTGATCATCATCAAATTGAAAACCCTGCGGTTTGTGCGGCAGATTTAATTGCGAAACACTTAGAATTAGAAGGTGATCTTACCCTAGAAAAGATTTTAAGTTTTGTCCGCCGGACCGATCTTAAGGGAACCTCTCAACCCTTTGACCTTGCCTATACCCTCAAAGATATGCATAATATCTATCCTGATGAACCAGAAACTGTAATTTTCTTAATTTTTTCCTGATTAATTTCTTTGACTAATTGAGTAATCGATAACTCCTTTTCTTTTTCAAAAGGCTGTTGGAGAAGGCCAAAAATACCTGAAATTATCAGGAAAATCAGCAAAATAAAAATAAAATTTTTAGCCAACTTTTTCATTCTTCTTTAACCTAGCATAAATTAGAGAAAAGTTCAACTCTCGTTAGGATACCCCGATATTATACCGCCAAAAGATTTGACAAATACTTAATAAGGTTGTATAATTTAAAAAAGCTCATTGACAACATTTAAAGTCTGGATGGAGAAGTAAGAACCGTTAGTCTAACCTGTTAGAAGAAGGGTGGCTTCCGACAGGAATAAAAAACGAAAGAAGGAAGGAAAAATGAAGTGGATGATTTTAACTCATTGGCGGCCAGACTTGGACGCCATAGTCGGGATTTGGTTGCTTAGGAGATTTGGTGAAGAGAAATTCCCAGGGATTTCAGCAGCGGAAGTGGAGTTTTTGAAGAACGAAAAATTACCTCGAGGAAAAACTGCAATGGAGCTAGAGCAGGAAGGAGTGATTTGCGTAGATATCGGCAAGGGAAGGTTCGATCATCATCAGATTGAAAACCCTGCGGTTTGTGCGGCAGATTTAGTTGCTAAACACTTAGAATTAGAAGGTGATCTTACCCTAGAAAAGATTTTAAGTTTTGTTCGCCGGACCGATCTTAAGGGAACCTCTCAACCATTTGACCTTGCCTATATCCTCAAAGACATGCATAACATCTATCCTGATGAACCAGAAAAAGTAGTCTCTTGGACAATTGAGGCATTAGAGGCAAAGTTCGAGGAGCAAATTTCTTTCTGGTTCACAAAGCTTAGTTCCTCAATAACAATTGATGAGATTGAGCTTCCAGATAGGAGGGTATTGAGAGTATTCTCGGCAGTCACTGATAACAATCGTTTTTCGAGATACGCCCGGTACCGAGGAGCAGCGGTGGTTATTCAAAAAGAGAAGTCGGGCAATGTCCAAATCTTTAGCAATCGGCAGTACGGGTTAATTATTGACGATATAGTCCGAGTGATTCGCCTTGAGGAAATGAGAGCCAAAAGAAAGATTGAGACTACTGATTGGAATGTCCTTGCCTCAGCTGGAGACATCGCTGGGGTTAAGGAATGGTACTACCATAAGGAAGCCCAATCGCTACTCAATGGGAGTTTAACAACTCCCGATAAACCTCCAACCAGACTTTCTTTGGATAAAATTCGAGAGCTGGTGAAGCTTGGCTTGAGCCCCACTCTTCCCAATTCTACCTGTGTAGAAACTAAGAAATGTCTTAAACAACAATGTCCATACTATTGGTATGGACTCCACAGGTGCCGGAAGTTGAGGTATGAAACCCAATATGCTAGCTCCGAAACAAATTCAAAACATGCCTAACCACCCTAGGTATGTAAAAAGAGCTTCTCAAAGAAAACCCCGGGGAGCTCTTTTTAAATTATTTTTCAGCTAATTTTAGAGTCATTCGATGTTCCTCGGGGTCAATTGATAGAATCTGAAAATCATATTTTTTATCAATTTTTAATCGCTC
>JAUWYS010000050.1 GCA_030615715.1 bacterium | reverse complement strand
CTGGCTTTAATTTTTTTATTTCCTTTTTGGGTTTGCTACCCAGAACTTCCTTGGAAAATCTAATTTTCTCTCCCAGCAATCTTTCCAATCTTTCTTTGACCGGTTTCAAGGAACAACGTTTTAATCTCTCTTTTTTCTGCTTTATCTCCTGGGGCTTTCCCAAATGACTGGCCAAAATTATTTTCCCTCCGTTATCTCTCAAATGCTTGATGGTCTGAAGAGTTTTTTGAATCTTAAAATCATCTGAAACCTTACCTTGTTCCATGGGTACGTTGAAGTCACAGCGCACAAAAACTCTTTTTCCTTGAAAATTAAAATCTTTGAGAGTCTTCATATTTTGATTTTGGGCTTAAAATTTGACTGTTTCACCCGGCTCTATCTTCCCTCTCTTGCTGGTTTTTGATTCTTCCTCCCTGTCTATGTCCTTCAATGATTCCTTCAGGGCCTTTTTTAATTCCTCTTTCTCCACCCCTTTTTTCTCCTTCTTGTCTGATGGAGCTTTAGCAGGAGAGGGTTTTTTACCAGAGAAAGCAGTTGGTCGGCGCAATAAAAGGTCTTCCAAAGAGACAGTGGCAATCTCCTCATCTTCCTTATTTTCAGGAGAGGATTCGTCTTTTTTCCTAGACCCGTTCTCGGGGCGTTCTTGAGCAATTTTTTTAAAACAGGCTTTACAGTAAACGGGGCGGCGGACATCCGGCTTGAAGGGCACCTTTGTCCATTTGCCACACTTTTGGCACTTGGCATCAAAGAGCTCTATTTCAGAAACCCGAGGTTTTTCTTGTAAGACGTAATCGCCAGTCCAGCGAGCAATTTTTTCTTCAACGATTTGGCGCCCGCTGGCGTACCTCTCTCTGGAAGCTGTGATAATTTCTTTGCTTTGGCTCTCGGCTGTCTTTTTAAAGGGGAGAAGGGTTTGAGCAGAAAAGGGTCTTCCGGCAACCCCATCTACCATTAATTTTAAATAAATCTGAAATTTTGGCAAATTAACCAGGTCTTGAGCAAAAAATTCCGGGGAGAACTCTTTCTCCAGATATTCAGCGTCTTCAGCGCCCACCCGAAAAGAAACCAGGGTGCCGATATTGCCAAAAACAGCATCCCTGACCGGCTCTTCCATCTGGGCAATATATTGGTGAGCCAAAATCAGACACAACCTGTATTTTCTGGCTTCAGATAAGATATTGACGAAACTTTCGGTGGCGAAATTCTGGAATTCGTCAACATACAAAAAGAAGTCCTTTCTTCGACTCTCCGGAACGTCCACTCTTCCCATGGCCGCCAGTTGTAACTTAGTTATCAAAAGTCCCCCCAAGAGTTTTGAGGTATCCTCCCCTATTCTTCCCTTGGACAAGTTTAAAATCAAAATCTTTCCATCATCCATCACCTTTCTCATATCAACCGAGGAGGTGGTCTGACCGACAATATTTCTAATCAGGGGAGCGGAAATAAATTGCCCCACCTTATTCTGGATGGCAGCCGTTGCCTCTGACTCTAATCTTTGGGTGTACCTGGCAAATTCCTGAATCCAAAATGCCTTAATGAGCGGGTCGGTAATTTTGTCCACCACTTTTTTCCGATAGTCGGGGTCAGCCAACATTCGATTAATTCCGAGCAACGTTGAGCCGGGATATTCCAAAAGCGCCAGAATGGAATTATTCAAAATATATTCCATGCGGGCCGACCAAACATCAGGCCAGATTTTCTTGAAAACTCCCATCAAACCAGAAGCCACCAGATGCCGCTGAGCCACCTCAACTTCTTCCATGACATTGAAGCTAATGGGGAAATCTCTATCAGCTGGATTGAAATAGACCACATCCTTAACTCGGTTCTTGGGGACAAAATCTAAAAGTTCCTCAGCCGCTTCTCCGTGGGGGTCAACAAAGCCAACTCCCTTGCCGTCTCTGATATCCTGGATAGCCATATTTTTTAAAAGTTCGGTTTTGCCCATGCCGGTTTTTCCCAC
>JAUWYS010000035.1 GCA_030615715.1 bacterium | reverse complement strand
CTGGGAGAGAAAATTAGATTTTCCAAGGAAGTTCTGGGTAGCAAACCCAAAAAGGAAATAAAAAAATTAAAGCCAGGTCAAATTTTACTCTTGGAAAATCTAAGATTTGAAAAAGGAGAGGAAGAAAATGATGAAAAATTTGCCAAAGAGTTGGCTGAGTTAGCTGACGTTTATCTGGGGGAAGCTTTTGGGGTTTGCCATCGTCATCATGCCTCGCTGGTGACCTTACCCAAGCTGCTGCCTCATGGCGCAGGATTTTTACTCAGGGAAGAAATTGAGGTTCTAACCAGGGTCAAAGAGAATCCCGAGAAGCCCTTGGTGGTGATAATCGGTGGAATTAAAATTTCTTCTAAAATTAAGATGATTGAAGAATTTCTTGAAAAAGCTGACCATCTGCTTTTTGGGGGTAAGATTGCCAATGTCATTTTAAGAGTCAAGGGAATCTGTATTGGCAGAGCTTGGCCCTCAGAAGATATCGTCCAGAAAATCGGCAAAATGAGTTTAACCGACCCCAAACTCCACTTGCCGGTTGATGTTATTGTCTCTCCCGATAAGACCGGAGAAGTCTATACCAGACAGACCGGACCGGGGAACATCAGAAAGGAGGAGTCAATTTTTGATGTCGGTCCCGAAACCATCAGTAATTTCATTAATATTATCAAAGAAGGAAAAACCATTATCTGGGCGGGTGTTCTGGGATTTGCTGAGGACGAAAAGTTCAGAAGAGGCACTGAAGAAATAGCTCGAGCCATTGCCAGGAATCGTCAGGCCTTCACTTTGGTCGGGGGAGGGGATACTGTTTCTTTGGTGAAAGAATTTGATTTAAGAGATAAATTTTCCCATGTTTCAACCGGAGGAAGTGCCATGTTAGCTTTCTTGGCAGGAGAGTCACTACCAGGAATAGAAGCCCTGAAATGAAAACGGAAATCAAAAATCTTAAAAAAGCTGCCCAAAGGATAAAAAGGGCAATCAAAGAGAAAGAAAATATCGTTCTTTACGGTGATGCAGACCTTGATGGCACTGTGTCCCTTTTAATTTTAGAAGAAGCCATTAAAAATTTAGGTTCAGAACCTTTCCTTTATTTTCCCGAGCGAGGAGTTGAGGGTTATGGCTTGAATGAAGGGGCCTTAAAGTTTATCGGCAAATATGCTCCAGCCTTGCTGATTTTGCTGGACTGCGGCATAGGGAACTTCAAGGAGGTCAAGAAAGCAAAAAAGATGGGATTTGAGGTCATTATCATTGACCACCACGAGATATTAAAGGAAATCCCTGCTGCCGCCATCGTGGTTGACCCCAAACAAAAAGGCGATAAATATCCCTTTAAATTTTTCGCCACCTGCGGTTTGAGTTTCAAGGTTGCCGAACTTCTTTTGGGAGACAAACTGGGCGGTGGGCGGGTGGCGTCCAGCCAGCTTAAGCAGAGTTTTCTGGAATTGGTGGCTCTGGCAACCTTGGCTGATATGATGCCCCAGGTTGAAGACAACCAGATTTTAATTGAAAAAGGTTTGAGTCACTTATCTTCCACCTTCCGGCCGGGCCTCCAGGTTTTCCTGAAATCTTTTGACTATCAAAATCTCTCCCCCAGAGAGTTAGCTGCTAAAATCATTTCCGTTTTACAGATAACTGAGTTTAAAGAGCACCTGACCGAAAGCTATCTTTTGTTGAGCATGCAGGATGAAAGAGAGGCCGCCCGACTCTTGGAGGTTCTCCTTGAAAAAAACAGCCAGCGGCGTCAAGTTATCGCAGAGTTGACCGAAGAGATTTCCCAAAAAATTGCCCATGATTCGTCTCCCATTGTTTTTGAAGGCAGTACTGAGGTTCCTCATTCCTCAACTGGCTCTTTGGCTTCAAGGCTTAAAAACAAATTTAAAAAACCAACCTTCATTTTTAACAGCAACCAAACATCAAGCAGGGGTTCGGTCAGGACACCCAAAGAAGTCAACGGCCTTAAAGCCTTAGAGCACTGTCACTCTTTGCTTGAGGTTTACGGTGGTCATCCTGAGGCCTCTGGTTTCACCGTCAAGAACGAAAACCTCAACAAGTTAAAAGAATGTCTAATAGAATATTTCAAAAAGTTATAATCTATATTGATGGTGGTTCTCGCGGCAACCCGGGCCCGGCTGCTTTTGCTGTAGTTTTCTTCAAAGAGGGAGGGGTTTTTAAGAAATATTCTCAATATCTTGGGGAAGTCACCAACAACGAGGCAGAATACCAGGGCCTAATTTTTGCCCTCAAAAAAGCCAAATCCCTTTTGGGTAAAGAGAAGATAAAAAACATACCCATAGAGATAAAATCTGATTCAGAGCTTTTAATTAAACAGATGAGGGGCGAGTACAAAATAAAAGAGCCCAAAATTCAAACACTCTTTTTGAAAGCGTGGAATCTAAAGATAGATTTCAAAAACTTAAAATTCAGTTTAATTGCCAGAGCCCAAAATAAACTGGCTGACCAATTGGTCAATGAGGTTCTTGACGGAGAGGCGCGCTCTCAAAAACTCCTCTAACTAACAGAGGACAGTCCTTTGCTTGACAGGGGAGCATTTTTTTGCTATTATGAAAGAGTCCAAGTAGGCGAGGCAATCGCCCCCATTATTTTTGATGAAGGGAGGAAAGTCCGAACACCCATTAAAAAAGATAGCGGCTAACAGCCGTCGCCAGTAATGGTAGAGGTGCGAACAGTGACGCGCTGGACCGAAAGGTCGAGCACCCCGTCGCCTGACGGGATAGTCCCCGAGTAATCGAGGAGTGAAACGGCTAAATCCTTATCGGGTGCAAGAGCAAATCAGAGGTTTCGTGGATTATCATGAAGCTTTTGGAAAAGTAGCTCGCTAGAGCCAAGGAGTAATCTTTGGCCCAGACAAATGATTGCCCTCGACAGAATTCGGCTTATTGCCTGCTTGGACTTTTTTTTATACAATAAAATCAATGCTCAGTCGTTTTTTAAATTCCACAACAAAAACCGTTACCTTTGCCGCTATCCTGCTGGCTTCCTCAGCCCTGATTAGCCGGCTCTTAGGGCTTTTTCGCGACAATCTTTTAGCCAATCTTTTCAGTAAGCAGCAAACCGACATTTATTTTGCTGCTTTTCGCATCCCCGATTTTATCTATGGAATTTTAATTACCGGAGGAATTGTGGCTGCCTTCTTGCCGATTTTCTCAGAGTATTTCAAGGAGAATAAAATTAAGGCTCAGCTTTTGACCAACAATGTCTTAACCTTCTTTTTGCTGCTGTTAATTCCCCTCTGTTCTTTATTGGCTGTTTTTACCCCCCAGCTGATTAGATTTATTGTTCCCGGCTTCTCTGCCGAGCAAAAAACACTGGTTATCGCTTTGACTCGGATAATGTTTTTCTCGCCAATTCTCTTGGGGATTTCAGCCATCTTCTCGGGAATTTTACAATACTTTAATTTGTTTTTTGCTTTGGCTCTGGCTCCGATTTTTTACAACATCGGAATCATTGCAGGAATTTTATTTTTAGTTCCCGTTTTTGGTTTAAAGGGATTGGCTCTGGGGGTCATTTTGGGGGCTTTTTTCCATCTAATTTTACAGATTCTC
>JAUWYS010000021.1 GCA_030615715.1 bacterium | reverse complement strand
TCCAGCCACCAGCAGAAGCAGCTGTTGAAGCAATATCTGCCCAATCTCCAGCCTCGTTCTTATACTGCATGGTGCCAGCATAATCTCGGATTCCATATCCTGAACTACCTACAGTTGAACCGTAGCTTAGATAGGCACTGGTTGGTTGGATGATATTACCAACTACATCTAGGGTGGTGGCGGGATTGGAAGTCCCGATGCCGACCCGACCGGAGCCAGAGTCAATATATAATGCGGGTGTAGTTGAGGTGCCAAAGGCAGCTGAACCCCAAACATGGAGAGAATAAGCTGGGGTGGAGGTACCGACCCCTACTTTTCTTGTAAGATTGGTTGGATAGAGAGCACTTCCTGAGTCTTCCCAGACCTGGATGACTTCAGCCCAGGTGAGTGGTTGACCTGCTCCCTGGGTTTTGAGAAAGTAACCTGTGGTGGTTGGAGCTAAAGTAGTCAGGACTCCGGTGTCTGAGAAATATGGTAGGGAACCGGTGGCAACTGAGGACCAATCTTGGCCGGTACCTCCGTATTGGGTGGCGATGGCTGTTCCTTGCCAGATACCAGAAGTGATATTGCCAGAGCTATCAAGGGTTAAAGTAGTTGTGCCTGTGCCAATGGTTAAATTTGACGCAAAGGTTGCTGAAGAGAGAAAGTTGGCAGTGGCATTAACTGTCAGTTTGTCTGAAGAGTCAGAGCCAAGAGAGGTTGAGTCCCCAACTCCCAAGTTGGTGATTCCGGCTGAGCCTGAAACTCCCAGAGAAGCAAAGGTGGCTGCTCCCCCAATCTGCAAACCCTGAGAACCTATATATACCGGAGCGGTGGTAACTTGAGTGTAAGGTGGATGGGTTTGGAGTTTGCTGGTTAAGGTTTGCAAAGTTAGAATATCAGTTTCCCATTCTTCAATGTCAGCTATTTGCTTGCTTAGCTTAGTTAAGGATTCGTCATCAATTACTTTTTTGGTGATTTCAGTGACTGGTTGGATTTGGGTGATTTGGGTAACTTCTTTGATGATTTCTCTTACTGGCAGTCCTTCTTGTTTTAATTTCTCTATTATTTGTTGGAGTTGAAAGAGTTCTTCTTGGCTGACAGATTTTTCAGCAATCAGTTTTTCTATTTCTTGTTGGGTGAGAATCTCTTCTGGGATTTCTATTTTCTTTTCTTTGAAGATACTGACAATTTTTTCTGGAACTTTTTTAAATGTCTCGAGAACTGTTCTTGAGATTTTACTAAAGAACTTCTTAATCGCTCTCACATCCTGAGTAATATATTGTCTAAAATCCTTAAAGAGTTTATTAACTCCTTTTCCGATGAAAGCACTTCCTGATTCTAAATTATCTCCAGTTTCAATAATGCCTTCTCCAATATTGGAGGTGATTTCTTTTGCAGTTTGGGAGATTAAACTGCCAACCGGCTGGAGGTAAGGATAAGCGAAGATGGTTCCTACGAAAACAAAAACCAGTGCCGCAACGAAAGCGATAAAGCGGACTCTGGGTACTAATTGAAAAGAAGGTCTGGGAGCGAAGATGGGTGTTGGTTTGGTTATTTCTTTTTCTGCTTTTTTAATCTCCTCTATTTTTTCAAACTCCTGCTCTTTTTTCTTCCTCTGCTCAGCTATCTGATTTTTATAGTTGTTGGTCTCTTCCAAATATTCATCAATCCATTCTTTTTTGGTCAGCCAGTTTCTGGCAACCTTAATTGCTTTCAATTTTCCTTGGCGAGCACGCAATTTCAAATAATCTTGCGAGTAAGAGCAATGCCTGGTAGCTTCCCGTAAAGAAATATATTCTGACTTATTGTTATTATTATTGTTATTCATGTTATCTTGGGAGTTGACCCTTCGCCCTTGGCTAAAGATGAAAGGGTTGACAGGCATTTTTGAATGATTATAATCTCAGTTAGAAAGCCCGCACCTTTGTACTAAAATGCGAAAGCAAACAAAAATCTCTTCAGATTTTTCTCAGTTTTGAAGCCGATTTTTCGTGGGTCTTCTTTTTTTACTTTTTTTAATGATATCCCTTATTATTCCTAATCGGATACTAAGGAATATTAGAGATTACTACATTTTCCCATACCAAAATGGCTTGTCAAGAGGGAAATTGTGGAAAACTAAAAATCCCCTTTTTAGGGGAAAATCCTGCATTATATTGGGTTTTATACCGTATCCACTGTGGAATATAAGTATAGGATATAAAGCTTATTTAATAATTTTTCCGAATTTTAAGAATTCTTCGCCTTCGAGGATTTTTTGAATCACCTCTTTCAGTTTTAGAATCTCAACTCTAATTTGTTTCATACTATCCCTTTCTCTCAAGGTAACTGTATTATCTTCCAATGTCTGAAAATCACATGTAACCGAGGTAATGATTCCTACTTCATCCCCACGACGATATCTTCTGCCGATTGAACCAAGTTCATCGTATTGGCAAGAAAAATGAGGTTTTAACATTTGATAAACTTCCTTGGCTTTTTTAACAAGTTCTGGCTTATTTCTAACTAAAGGCAAAACAGCAACTTTTACTGGGGCTAAAGATTTGTGAAGTTTTAATAAAATCTCAACTTCCTTTACTGCTTTGGTTGTTTTTGTTCTACAACCTTTAATTTCCTGATAGGCATCAAAAAGCAGGAATAAAAAGGTTCTATCAACTCCACCTGAGGTTTCTACAATCTGGGGTACAAACTCTTCTCCTGTTTCCGGGTCTTTGTAGGTAAAATCCTTTCCTGAAAATTTCCCATGCCTTGAAAGGTCCCAATCACCTCGCCAGTGAATCCCCTCCCACTCTTTCCAACCAAAAGGAGTTTTGTACTCTATATCAAAGGCAACTTTTGCATAATGGGCTAACTCATCCTTTTCGTGTTGTCTAAATCTTAAATTCTCTTTGTGATTAACTAAGCTTTTATACCACTTCATTCTCTCTTCTTTCCAAAAATCATACCATTTTTCCATCTCTTTTGGATGGCAAAACCATTGTAAATCCCATTGCTCAAATTCTCTTTGCCGATACAAAAAGTTTTTTGGAGTAATCTCGTTCCTAAAAGCTTTTCCTATTTGGGCAATTCCAAAAGGGATCTTTAAGCGTTGAGAACTTAAAACATTTCCATAATTCAAATAAATATTCTGACAAGCCTCTCCCCGCAAATAAACCTTTTTCTTTCCTTCTTCCACCACACCCAACTCAGCTTCAACCAAAAGATTGAAACGACGAGGTTTGGTCAATTCTCCCCCACATTGAGGACATTTCACTCCTTTTAGAGCTCTGGTTAATTTTTTTATCAATTCTTCACCTACCGCTCCTGTCTCTTTAATTTCTAACTCCTCTATTAAATGGTCAGCTCTAAAACGCTCATGACATTTTTTACATTCAACCAAAGGGTCGGTAAATCCCTCAACATGGCCTGAAGCTTCCCAAACCCTAGGATGAGTGATGATAGCTCCATCAATCCCAACAACATTTTCTCTTTTTTGCACTATCTCTTCCCACCAAGCCTTTTTGATGTTGTTTTTTAATTCCACACCCAAAGGACCGTAATCATAGAATCCGGCAATACCACCGTAAATTTCAGAGTTTTGGAAAATAAATCCTCTTCTTTTACATAAAGATATAATTTTATCCATTTGATTAGGCATAGTAGAATTAGAAATTTTATTGAACAATTCCCTGTGCTTCGGTTATTGTTTCATCGTCGGGTAAAGTCGTGTCAATTGAAGGGGCTTCTTCCTGGAGTATTTCTAAAGTCCAGATATCCTCTCCTAAAACCTCGGCTTCTCCAACCAAATCAGGCGTTTCTCCTTTTTGGGAAGAGGAGGGAGTGAATTCAATTTGAAAAGCCAGGGTCAAAGGTAAATCTGAGCCACTTAGCCAAGCTTCCAGCTCCCCAATATTCCAAAGGGCTCCGCTGGATTTTGAATCAAAGGTAAATTTAGCATCTTCCGGGAAAATTTTGCCAGTTGCTTTGACCTGTTTTGGTAAAGTGCTTTTGACCTTCACGTTTTTCAAATCATTCCAGGAATTTTCCACCTGCCACAAAACCGTGTAGGTTGTCTTCTTTCCCACTTCTGGCGGCAAAGGACCTGAATTGCCAAAAAACTCTTCTTCAAAATAAACTTTCTGCCAGAGTTTTACTTGAGAGTTAATTTTTACCTCAAAGACTTTCTTAACTCCTCCCAGGGTGATTTCATCTCTCAAGCTGGAGTTTTTTATTTTTCCTGGAATATCCTCTGCCTCTTTTGCCTTAATCCAGAACTCCACCTTTCCTTCGGCTCCGGTATCAAGGAAGCGAAGGGCTGGAACCACTTTCCAGTCCCAAATAATAGTGTTGTCCCCTCTTCCGTATTCTCCCTTCTCTGATTTTAAGGTGGAGAGGTCAAAAAATTCTCCTTCAAGCTCCACAAAAAGAAACTTTTTCTGGGTAGCTTTTTGTCCAATGTTACTGAAGAAAATCTCGTAGTGAAGAAGGTCTCCCGCATTGGCAAGATAATTGGGGGAATCGTTAATCAGCTGAGAGATATACAAAGAAGCCTCAATTATCTCCAGAGCCCTGGCTGTCTCTTTCAATAGCCAGAACTGTCCATCTCTTATTAAACCCAATTGGGCTCTAAATATCTTCTGGGTCCCTTCTTCTCCTCTGGTTATTCCTTTTATTTCTATTCTCCCCCCGTCAGCTTGAGACAGAAGGGGAACTTGCCATTCAGTTTCATCTAAGGCTAAGGGGGAAGCACCAATAAACTCAAAACCCTCAGGATACTCTATTTTCACCCTTAAATTTTCTAAGAGGTAGTCAATGCTTGAAAAGTAGTTTAAAGAAAATTCTATCTTTTCGTCTTTTTCAACTTTAAGAGGTAAATCAAATTCAAAGGTTAAGGGAACGAATTTAATCTGGGTGCTAAAAGTTGTTTGTGATTCATAGCGAGCTTTCAAGTTTTTGGGTTGATAGTTGACCCAAGCTTTAGCCACCAAAGTTTCGTTCTCTTTACCAAAAACCCGAACCTTAAAGCTGAAAATTTGCTCCTGTCCCGGATAAATATCTTCTAATTGTTTGGTAACCCTCAAATTCTCAAATCCCTGGGGAATAGAATGTTCGGGTGCTTCAAAAATCAGCTCGGAGTTCTCCAGCCGAACTTTGCCATTGTTTTTAAATCTGACCAGATATTCAATTTCATCCCCGGCTTGAGCCGCCTCTGACCCTAAAATCTCAAGCTTCAAAATTTCCTTGGAGTATTGATTCTTTTGCCAATACCAATAACCAGCAATCCCTACGCCAGCAAACAAAACGATAATAAAAATGATAAAAACTTTGTGCATGATATTATTATCTTAACTTATTTTTTCATTTTTGAAAACTCCTCTTTCAAAAATCCTAAATAAAGCTCTGAGGTTTCTTTGAGATTTCTTTTGGTCTCTTCGGTTATTTTAATCTTTGGCAATATTTTCCAATCCTTAGAGAGAAAAAGCCGCAAAATTTTAACCGTATCCACGGCTATCTCTTTTGAAAGCTTTTTTCCCTTGCCCGCCGTAGCTTCAGCGAAGGCGGGTTCTTCTTTTAGTTTTTTGAGACATCTCCAGCATACCACCCCTCCTTCCTTTGGTACAAAATAAAATGTCTCTGGTAAAAGTTTCTCCCCACAAACAGGACAAGAGTAAAGTTCGGGCTTGTGCCCCAAAATTGAAAAAAGATTCCAGAGAAAAAAATAATAAATAATTTTCAATTCCCAATTTTCAATTTTCAATGAATTTTCAATTTTCAATTTACAATTATCTAATCGTTGTAAAGTTTCATTTAGCAAGTGCCAGATTGCCTTGTCTCTTTGTTCCCATCCTAAAAGAGAATCCAGAGCTTCAGCAATTTGGTAGACAAGATTCAATCTCTTGGGATCTTCCCTAATCTTTTTAAACTTATCAATTAAAATGGCGTCGGTTAAGGTCTTGTGGGTTTTCCCCTGGATAAATTCGATCTCTGAAAAATAAAAAAGGTCGCTTGCTGACC
>JAUWYS010000045.1 GCA_030615715.1 bacterium | reverse complement strand
CTCTTTTCTTAGGAGTTTATGATACCTCAAATCAACCTCTCTTAATTGAGCTTTTATTTTGTTAATTTCTTCTTCCCATTCCCATCTTTCTTTTTCTATCTGTCGTCTTTTTTCTTCTACCTTCCATCTCTTTGTTTCTATTTCCCTTTTTTCTTTAGCTGTTTTTGTTTCCTTTTCTTTTTCTTCAATAGTTTTTTCTTCCCTTTCAATATCTGCCTCCTTTTCTAAGACCTGGTCTAAGGACTTTCTTAATTGAGCTTCTCTTTCTGAAAACTGAGCCTTTTCTGTTTCTAAGGGCTCTTTCTTTTCCTGGAGTTTCTCAAGCTCTTTTTCTAATTCAGCTTTTTCTTTCTCCAATCTTATCTCTTCCTGCCTATCTGAAATTTTTCTCGTTTCTTCTTTAATTCCTTCCTCTTTTCTTAGGAGTTTATGATACCTCAAATCAACCTCTCTTAATTGAGCTTTTATTTTGTTAATTTCTTCTTCCCATTCCCATCTTTCTTTTTCTATCTGTCGTCTTTTTTCTTCTATCTTCCATCTTTTTGTTTCTATTTCTCTTGTTTCTTTAGCTGTTTTTGTTTCCTTTTCTTTTTCTTCAATAGTTTTTTCTTCCCTTTCAATATCTGCCTCCTTTTCTAAGACCTGGTCTAAGGTCTTTCTTAATTGAGCTTCTCTTTCTGAAAACTGAGCCTTTTCTGTTTCTAAGGGCTCTTTCTTTTCCTGGAGTTTCTCAAGCTCTTTTTCTAATTCAGCTTTTTCTTCTTTTAATCTTATTTCTTCTTCCTCTCTTTTTTTCTTTTCCCCTTTGGCTTTCCGTACTTCTTCCTCTGTTTTCTTAACTTCCTCTATTTCTTTTCTCTTTTCTTCGGCTATTTTTCTTATTTCTTCTAATTTTTTATCTTCTTTAGTTTTTTTTAGGGCTCCGGCTCTTTTTTTTGCTTCTTCAGCTTTTCTCCTTTCTTCCTCAAGTTTTGTTCTTTCTTCAGCCTTTCTCCTTTCTTCCTCGATTTTTATCTTTTTTTCTTCTTCTCTCTTCAGTCTTTCTCTCTCTAATTTTTCCCCTTTAGCTTCTTCTCTTACTCTTTTTTCTTCTATTTCTCTTCTTGTTGTTCCTTCTCGGGCCCTAAGAATATCTCTTTCCATCGTTCTAATTTCCTCTCTTTTTAGAAATTCTTTCTTTTTATTCATAATTATTTCTTAGCTGTTTTTAATGATAAATTTATTCTTCCTTGTTCATCAATTGAGATTACCTTTACCGGCAAAACATCACCAATTTTAACCACATCTTCAACTCTTTTTACTCGATGAGGTGCTAGTTGAGAAATGTGAATTAGACCTTCCTGACCCGGCAGAATTTCGACAAAAGCTCCAAAATCCAGAATCCTTTTTACTTTACCCTGAAAAATTTCTCCGACCTTAATTTCCCTGGTAATATTTTTTATCCAGGAAAGGGCCTTTTTTGCTGCCTCTTCTTTTTCTGAGGTAATAAAAATAAGACCCGAGGGCTGAATATCTATGGCAACTCCAGTTTCTTTCGTAATTTCATTAATTATTTTTCCACCAGGGCCTATTACCTCTCTGATTTTATCTGGATTAATTTGCAAGGTAAGAATTCTGGGAGCGAAAGGAGAAAGTTGGGCCTTGGGTTTTGGCAGCACTTCCTGGATTTTATTCAAAATTTGAAGTCTGATTTTTCTTCCTTGGGACAAAACTTCTTTTAAAATCTCTGGGGTAATGCCGGCAATTTTTACATCCATCTGGATAGCAGTTACTCCTTTTTTTGTCCCTGCTACTTTAAAATCCATGTCTCCATGGCGATCTTCTGGCCCCTGAATGTCAGTTAAGATTTTGTAATTGCCCTTCTCATCAATCATCAAACCGAGGGCGATTCCAGCTGCTGCAGCTTTTATTGGTACTCCAGCATCCATTAGAGCCAGAGAAGAGCTAGAGACCGAAGCCATAGAAGTTGAACCATTAGAAGAAAGAATTTCCGAAACTACCCTCATTGTATAGGGGAACTCTTCAAAACTGGGGATTAGAGGCAAAAGGGCTTTTTCAGCTAACATTCCGTGGCCAATATCTCTTCTTCCCGGACCTCGCATTGGCCTAATTTCTCCAACCGAATAAGGAGGAAAATTATAATGGTGCATGAAACGCTTTTTGCCAACAATTTCCATTCCTTCCAATAATTGTTGATCCCCTGGCGCTCCCAAAGTTAAGATAGACAGGGACTTTGTTTGACCCCGGCAGAAAAGGCCGGAACCATGAGTTCTTGGTAAAAGCCCAGCTTCAAGATGAATTTCTCTTATTTCATCTAATTTTCTGCCATCTGGCCTTTTCTCATATAAAATAATATTTTCATGAATTAATCTGGAAATTTCTTTTTCAAAGAAATCCTGGGCATATTTTACTTTTCCCATTCCTGGATGTTTTTCTTCTACAAAATTGCAAAGT
>JAUWYS010000041.1 GCA_030615715.1 bacterium | reverse complement strand
CAAAAACAATCACCTTTGAAGCCAAGGTTGCTGCCAAAGGGAGTTTCAGCTATGGAACAACTGAACTGATCAACAGTGCCCGAGCTTATACCTCCCAAACCTCTGATACTGATACTTGTAAGGTTAAAGTAACCAGAAAAGCGGTGGCGGGGGCAGTGACTGATGTTAGTACAGGTATCACCAATGGCATCTTAGATTCAATTTTGTTTCCTTTGGGTATAGCTCTACTGATGGTTTGGATTTTCAGGTCAAAACTAATTGGTTTAGACAAATGGGCAGAGGGACGCAAAAGAGAAATAGGGGAATATCGAGCCAAAAAGACCTTGAAAAAGAAAATTACCGACCTCAAAACTAAAGGGTATTTTAAAGAGTAACTAAGCATTCAGTCTGCTTCGCACCTTTTAGCTGTCTTTCTATGTAAAACACCACCTTTTAAAGGGTGGTTTTTGATTCTGTGGAAAAACTGTGGAGAAAATAAAGAGTTAAACAGGATTTTCCTTGATTTTTCAATAAAAACAAGGACTTCTGACAAAGGTAAGGGAGTGATTGACTTTGGTCTGAAATGGAGAGAAAATGGAGATAGATGGGAAACTGTGGATAACTATGGGGAAAACTCCCTATTCTGTGGATAACTTATGTTCATAGGAGAATACACTTATTCTATAGACGATAAAAAGCGATTGGCCATTCCTGGTAAATTCAGGCAGACCTTGGGCAAGAAAGCGATTATTACCCGTGGGCTGGACAACTGTCTATTTTTATACCCAGCCAGGGAGTGGGAGAAGTTAGCCAAAAAACTTTCCCAACTTCCTTTGTCTCAAGCTGATGCCAGGGGGTTTGCCAGAATTATGTTGGCTGGAGCCATGGAGGTTAATCTGGACAGATTAGGAAGAATTTTAATTCCTGATTATTTAAAAAAATATGCCTCCTTACAAAAGAAAGTAGTTATTGCTGGTCTTTATAATCGAATTGAAATTTGGGACGAGAAGAATTGGACTTTTTACAAGCAAAAGATGGAGAAAGAAGCAGGGGACATCGCTGAACGCCTGAAGGAATTAGGCGTCTAAAAAGATGCACCTTCCAGTTTTACAAAAAGAAGTCTTAAAATATCTTGACCCTAAGCCAGATGAGAATTTCATTGATGCCACGTTTGGTGAAGGCGGTCACTCGTTGGCCATCTTAGAAAGAAACGCTCCTAAGGGAAAAGTATTGGGCATTGAGCTTGACCCAATACTTTATCAGAAATTAAAAGAAAGAAAAGTTGAGAGATTGGTGTTAGTTAATGATTCTTACGCAAATTTAAAAGAGATTGTCAGAGAATATAATTTTGGGCCAATTCAGGGAATCTTGTTTGACCTGGGAATGTCAAGTTGGCACTTAGAGGAATCGGGCAGGGGATTCAGTTTTCAAAAAGATGAAGCGCTGGATATGAGATACCATCCCCAACAAAATCCTTTAACTGCCCAAGAGATTTTGAACCGGTGGAAAGAAAAAGAAATTGAAAGAATTTTAAGAGAGTACGGAGAAGAGAGATTTTCTAGAAGAATTACCAGAGAAATAGTCAGAGAACGACAAAAAGCACTCATAAAAACAACCTCCCGATTAGTAGAGATTGTCAGGAAAGCGATCCCGGGAAAATATCAGCGACAAAAAATCCATTCCTCAACCAGAACATTCCAGGCTCTGAGAACAGCGGTAAATGATGAATTAGCAAATCTTGAAAAAGCCCTGCCTCAAGCCTTGGAAGTTTTAGGGAAAAACGGAAGAATAGTGGTTATTTCCTTCCATTCTTTAGAAGATAGAATTGTCAAAAATTTTTTCAGGGAAAACGCTAAAAAAGGTCTCTTGCAAATCTTAACCAAAAAACCGATTGTTCCAACAGCCGAGGAACTTCAAGAAAATCCTCGCGCAAGGTCGGCTAAATTAAGAGCAATCATAAAAACATGATGAATCATCAAACATCAGTTTCAGTACTAACTTTTCCTCTCAAGATTAGTTTCCCCAAGATACTTTCCCTTAGATTAATTTTAATCACGATTTTATTTCTGATTATTTCTCTATTGATTTTCTATGTCTTTCAGGTGGGCTTGGTGGTTAAGGGAAATTATCTAATTAGAGATTACACTCAAGAACTTAAAAACCTCTCAATAGAGAACGAAGGGTTGGGAATTGAAACAACCCAAAATCTTTCTTTGGGGAGTATTGAAAAAGAGATTCAAGAGCTAAATTTTGTTCCGGTTTCAAAAGTCAGCTATATTCCAATATCCTACGATTACTTGGTAAGAGAAACCCGCTAGCATGAAAAGTTGGAAGATCTATGTGATATTTTTTCTTTTTATTGGGTTTGCGGGGCTCATTTTTTTTCAATTGTATTCTCTCCAGATAAAGAAAGGGGATTATTACGGGGTTTTAGCCTTAGGGCAGCAAACATCTCCCGATGAAGTTCCAGGAAAACGAGGGGAGATTTTTTTTATCACAAAAACCGAACCCTTAGCTCAAACTAAAGAGAAAAACATAATTTACATTTTTCCTGAGAAAATAGCAAACAAAGAAAAAACTGCGGAATTTCTGGATGGCATTTTATTGGAGGGGAGAGAAGACATTCTCGCTTT
>JAUWYS010000025.1 GCA_030615715.1 bacterium | reverse complement strand
GTGAAACGGGAGAAGCCAGAGTAATGTGACCCATTCTTTCCCTGCGAACCTGGCTTTTGGTTACCTCAACTCCACATCTGTCACAAACCACCCCCTTATACCTAATTCCTTTATATTTACCACAATAACATTCGTAATCTTTGGTTGGTCCAAAGATTTTTTCGCAAAACAAGCCGTTCTTCTCTGGTCTTTGGGTACGGTAATTGATGGTTTCGGGTCTGATCACCTCTCCCTGAGACCAAGTCAAAATCTCCTCGGGTGAGGCAAGTTTTATTCTAATTGATTGTAAATCGGCAACTTTCATATAAGTAAGTGCGAAGCAAACAAAAATTTTTAATATGGGCGGGGGGTGGTGTGCGTTATTAAAAATTTTTGATTTGCGGAGCACTCATTTCTTGGCCTCCTCTTCCCCCACAACGCCCTTTACCTCCACACTCAACCCCAGTGACTTAAGTTCACTTACCAGTAAATCAAAGGAGGCAGGGATGTTCGGTTTCCTTATGGGCTCCCCTTTCAAAATAGCTTCGTAGGCGGCGGCTCTTCCTGCCACATCATCGGATTTAATAGTTAACATTTCCTGTAAGGTATGAGATGCTCCATGTCCTTCAAGCGCCCAAACCTCCATTTCACCAAACCTCTGTCCCCCGAACTGAGCTTTGCCTCCCAGGGGCTGTTGGGTAATTAAAGAATAAGGACCAATGCTTCTCATGTGAATCTTGTCCTCAACCATATGGACTAATTTCATCATATAAATGTAACCGACCGTTATTTTTCTGGGAAAAGCTTCTCCGGTTCTGCCGTCATATAAGGCAACTTGACCATCTTCGGGAAGTCCAGCTTTGCGGAGTTCCTCTTTAATGTCTTTTTCGGTTGCCCCAAGCAGGGCTGGTGAGATGGCTAAATATCCCAATTTCTTGGCAGCCCAACTAAGATGGGTCTCTAAAATCTGACCAATATTCATTCTGGAAGAAACTCCTATGGGATTTAAAACCATATCAACCGGAGTGCCATCTTCCAAAAAGGGCATTTCCTCCTGGGGCAAAATTTTGGAGACGACTCCCTTGTTGCCGTGACGGCCAGCCAACTTATCCCCATCTTTGGTTTTTCTGATTTGAGCTACCTCCACTCGAATTCTCTTAATGATGCCTGGCTCCAATTTATCTCCAGCTTCCCGGGAGAAAATTCTTACCTTAATCACTCTACCCTTTTTGCCGTGCTCTATGGTCAAGGAGCTATCTTTCACCTCCTTGGCTTTTTCACCAAAAATAGCTCGCAATAATCTTTCTTCAGCAGTTAAAGTTTTCTCTCCCTTGGGAGAGATTTTGCCAACCAAGATGTCATTTGGCCCAACCGAAGCCCCAACCCTGATAATCCCCTCTTCGTCCAAATCTTTCAATCGCTCTTCTGAAACATTGGGGATGTCGCAGGTGGTAAGTTCCGGCCCCAACTTGGTCTCCCTGACGTTACAGATGAAATCTTCAATATGTAAAGAAGTAAAAACGTCGTCTCTGACCAATCTTTCAGAGATGACAATGGCATCTTCAAAATTGCCTCCCCGCCAGGGCAAGAAAGCCACCAGCACATTTGTGCCCAAACTCAATCTTCCATCAACAATGCCCGCTCCATCAGCCAAAATATCTCCCTTCTTTATTCTCTGCCCTTTATTGACTCTGGGTTTTTGATAGTAAGCGGTGTATTGGTTGCCCTGGGTGAAGCTCTGGAGCTTATAATTAACGGATTTTCCGTTTTTGGCTCTTAGTTTAAGGTGAGAAGCATCAACCTCTAAGACCTGACTATCCTCTTTGGCAATTAGTTCTTCTCCTGAATCATAACCGACATTTCTTTCAACCCCGGTACCCACCAAAGGGGGTTCTGGCTGAACTAAGGGAACGGATTGACGTTGCATGTTAGAGCCCATTAAAGCTCGGTTGGCATCATCATTTTGTAAAAAGGGAATCAGGGCGGTGGCAATACTGATGGGCTGTTTGGAAGAAACATCAATAAAATCAACGTCTTTCCTTTTAATCAAAACCGGCTCTCCTCCTTTTCTGGCTTCAACCTCTTCATCTAAAATCCTCCCTCCCTCACCAATTCTCAAACCAGCATGAGTGATGTGATGCCTTTCTTCTTCGGTAGCTGAAAGATAACAAAGCTCCGAGGTCACTCTGCCGTTTTTTACTCTGAAATAAGGGGCTTCCAGAAAACCAAAGGGATTAACTCTGGCAAAACAAGCCAAATGGCTAACCAATCCTACGTTTTGCCCCTCCGGGGTCTGGATGGGACAAATCCTTCCGTAGTGGGAAGGTTGGACATCTCTTACCTCAAAACCGGCTCTTTCTCTGGTCAAGCCACCTGGACCGGTGGCGGTCAATCTTCTTTTGTGTTCCAGGGAAGACAAAGGATTTTCTGAATCCATAAACTGAGAAAACTGCGAGGAAGCAAAAAATTCCTGAACCACTGCCATGACTGGCCTTGGGTTAATGAGTTGGGAAGGAGCCAAGGTGGCTGGGTCAAGTGTTGACATGCGGTCTTGAATAATTCTTTTCAATCTCATCAAACCCACCCTGACCCTGCCCTGGCAAAGCTCAGATAAACTTCTGACTCTGCGATTTCCTAAATGGTCAATCTCATCTGGTTGGGCATTGGGATTGTTGTTTAATCTGATTATCTCTCTTAAAACGTATAAAATATCTTCTGGTTTCAGAACCCTGTCCTCTTCTGAGATTTCTATTTCTTTCCTTTTTATTGTCTCCTTTTTTTCTTTTTCTTTTAATTCCGGTAATCTCTCTAACATTTTCCACCGGCCAACTCTGCTCAGGTCATATCTCTGGAAATTAAAAAACATATTCCAAATTAACTCCTTGGCAGCATCGGGAGTGGTCAAATCACCCGGTCTGAGTTTTCGGTAAATTTCAAGTATGGCATCGGCTTGGGAAGCGGTAGCATCCCGGGCTAAGGTTTTTTGAATGTAGTTAACTTTTCCTACCTCTACGTCTTGAAATCTCTTTTTTATCTCCTGGGGCGACCAGCCGGTAAAGGCCTTGAGCAAACAGGTGGCTGCCACTTTTCTTTGACGATTTATTTTAACTCCAATAAAGCCAGAGGCGTCAGTTTCAAACTCAAGCCAGGCGCCTCTGGAAGGAATAATCTTTGCCCCGAAAAATTTTCTTCCCTGAAGAGCTCTGGCAGTAAAGAAAGAACCGGGGGAACGAATAAGCTGAGAGATGACCACCCTTTCCACCCCATTAATAACAAAAGTTCCCTTATCTGTCATTAAGGGAAAATTACCAAGAAAAACTTCCTGTTGTTTAATCTCGCCGGTTCTTAAATTCTTGAGCCGGACTTTGACTCTCAGGGGTGCCTCAAAAGAATCATCATTCTCCCTGGCCTCCTCTCCGGTTTTATATTTGGCTTCGTCCAATTTGTAGTCTCGGAACTCAAGCTCAAACTGCTTTTGAGTATAGTCCTGGATAGGAAAAATCTCCTTAAAGACCTCTTTCAATCCCTCTCGCCAAAGGTGCTGGTAGCTCTCCATTTGGTAAATCAAAAGAGGCGGCAGATGAAAAGTAATTTTGGACTTAGAAAAACTTTTCGTCAACATAATATACAAAAAATATAGGGAGGCAACAAGAAAAACCCCCTGTCTGAAAAAGGGTTTTAATGGTTAATTTTTAGAGATTAGTTTTAAAAATAGAGGAAGGCAATTTTTAAAAAATATATTTCCCATTTTATTCTTTTTTAAAATTTTGTCAAGTCAGGTCAACCCCTTTTTTGTAAGCTCATTAAAATTCCCAAGCCCAGATAAAAAGCTAAAAGTTGTGACCCCCCATAACTTACCAGGGGCAAGGGCAAGCCAATAATGGGTAAAATTCCAAGCGCCATACCAATGTTAATAAAGGTTTGAGAAATCAAAAGGAAGGCAAATCCCGCAGCAAATAACCGGGCAAAGTTATTGGAAGAACGGAGCGCCCTTTTAATTATTCTCCAAAAAAGAAAAAGGAAGCCAAAAATCAAAACTGAAATACCCAAAAATCCTGTTTCTTCCGCCAAAGCAGAAAAAATAAAGTCAGTTTGGGGTTCTGGTAAAAAGCCGTACTGGGTTTGAGAACCCTGACCAATTCCCCTTCCCCAAAATCCTCCGTTACCAATGGCAATTTTTGACTGATTAACGTTCCAGGAAATCCCCTGAGGGTCAATCTGAGGATTTAAAAAACTGACCACTCTTTCCTTTTGATAATCCTTCAGCCAAAAACTCCAGGAGATACTGAAAATTATTAGAAAAAGCAAAACTAAAATCAGGAAATGGCGAATCTTTATGCCAGAAAACAAGACGAGCCCGAACCAAACAGCCATCAAACTAAGGGAAGAGCCAAGGTCTGGCTGAAGAAGGATTAAGCCAATGGGAATGATGGCATATAAGCCAGAAAAGAGAATTGGCTGAAATCTCTGGATTTCCACGTGGCGAGTAGAAAAATACTTGCTCAAAACAATGATTAAAATAATGGCAGCTACCGGCACCGGGTCAAAAGAAAAAGCCCCTACCTTATACCACCCCCTAACCCCTCTAATTTCGCTGCCTAACAAAAACAATCCTGCTAAGCTCAGCAAACTCAAAAAATACAAACTCAAAACTAAATAGGAATTGGTTTTTAAAAATCTCAAGTCAAGAAAGCTCAAAAAAATCACCAGAAAAATAGCCAGCGCAAAAAAGACAATTTGTTTTTTGAAATTAAAAAAATCCCCTCCAGAAATCGAAGAACTATAAATAGACAAAAGCCCCAAACAAGTCAACAAAAAAGCCGGCAAAATCAACCACCAATCAATTTTTTTAAAAAAACTAAGAGATTTCATAAAAGTTGAAGAAATTCTTTCTCGTCAATGATTTTTATGCCTAATTTTTCAGCCCAGTCTCGCTTTGAACCAGGATTTTCTCCAGCCACCACAAAATCGGTCTTTTTAGAAACGGATTCGGAAGTATCTCCTCCCAAATCTCTGATTCTTTCTTTGGCTCTTGCCCTGCTTAAAGTTTTCAAGCTGCCCGTTAAGACAAAGGTTTTTCCGGTAAGTTTTCTTGATATCT
>JAUWYS010000030.1 GCA_030615715.1 bacterium | reverse complement strand
GGCGATGACTTGGGCTCTTTTTCTACCCTCAGTTAAAATTTTCTCCAAAAGAGTTTGGCGGAGTGCCAACTCTTTTTTCTTTCTCCGAAAGGGCTCAAGTTTCTCAACCAGTACTTGAGCTAATTTTTCTTTAAAAACCTGATAACCCTTGCCTTTGAATTCTTTTTCAATTTCTTTGATTGGAATGTTAGCGAACAAACTATAAATTGTCAAGAGATTTGAAATACCGGGCTTTTGAGAGACATTATATTTAATTTCTTTCCCAGAATCAGTTTGGGCTGTCATTATTTTCTGTTTTATCGCTTGAGGACTATCAAATAAGTAGAGGCAAGTTTTCGGAAACGATTTTGACATTTTTTTCTTGGGATCAGTTAAAGCCATGATTTTTTGCCCCACCTTCAAGAGTAAGGGTTTTGGTTCTTTAAAAATTGGGGTGGTGGGTGGGTGGCGTCTAAATCTCTGATTAAATTTTCTGGCGATGGTTCTGGTCAATTCAAGGTGCTGGACTTGGTCTTTTCCTACCGGAACAAGGTCAGTTTGATAGAGTAAAATATCAGCAGCTTGTAAAACTGGATAATCCAAAAGTCCAGCATTAACATTCTGCTTGAATTGCTCTGTCTTGGTCTTGTATTGAGTCATCCGTTCAAGTTCACCTACCGGTGTAATGGTGTTTAACAGCCAGGTCAATTCAGTATGCTCTTTAATCTGAGATTGGACAAAAATAATACATTTATTTGGATCAAGTCCAGCCGCCACAAGTTCCGCTGCCAGTTCAAGGACTTCCTTTTTGAAAGTTTTTGGGTTGCGAGGAATGGTTAAAGCGTGCAAATCAGCAATAAAAAAGATGCACTCTTCTTTATCTTGGAGCTCAACCCACTGTTTAATTGCTCCCAAATAACTTCCAATATGAATTGAACCAGTTGGCTGAATACCACTTAATATCCGCATATTTTTATTTTCGGAATTATTTATTTTACCTTGCCGAAATCAAGGTTCTGCCCGCAGGCAGGTTCTTATACCTCTATAACGACTGGTAAAATCATTGGTCTTCTTTTTGTTTTGGAGAAAAGAAATTTACCAATCTTATTTCTGAGCTCATCTTTGACATATGACCAATTAACAGCTCCCCCAGAGCCAGCGGCTCTATTAACTATTGCTATCACCTGTTTTCTGGTTTCTTTCAAAAGCTCCTTTGATTCTCTTAAATAAACGAATCCTCTTGATATTATATCAGGAGAACTCCTTACTTTTCCAGTTTGTCTGTCAACTATAGTGACAATGACGAACATGCCATCTTGAGATAGAACCTGGCGGTCACGCAAGACCACCTCTCCGACATCCCCAATGCCCAAACCATCAACCATCACATAATTTGAAGGTACTTTTTCCTTTTCAAGGGAAATTCTTTTGGGGGTTAATTTTATTACTTGACCGTTTTCAGCAACTAAGATATTTTCCCGCCTTATTCCTTCTTCTTCAGCTAACTCAGCATGCCTGACCAACATTGAATAGTATCCATAAACAGGGAGAAAGAATTTCGGTTTCATTAATCTTATCATTTTTTTCAATTCTTCTTGTTTGGCGTGGCCCGAAGCATGAATGTCCATCATTCGGTAGTGAAAAACCTTGGCTCCCTGGCGATGGAATTCGTCTTTGAGAACCTGAACGGTTCTTTCGTTGCCGGGCACCACCGAGGAAGAGAAGATAACGGTATCTCCCTTTTTAAGATGGATAAATTTATGTTCGCGATTAGCAATCCTCATAAAAACAGCACGCCCTTCCCCTTGAGCCCCGGTACAAATGACGGTTATTTTTGAATCAGGAAATTTACCGATATCTTTAGTTTTTATAAAAGTTCCTTTTTGGACCTTAATTCTTTTTAGGTTTTGAGCAATCTCAACGTTGGTTTTCATGCTGTATCCTTCAATGGCTACCTTTCTTTTATATTTTTCTGAAAGGATAATCAACTGTTGGATTCGGTTAATCATAGAGGCAAAAGAGGCAGCAATAATTCTACCCCTTACTTTCTCGAAAATTTTATCCAGGTTTTTAAAAATTGTCTCCTCAGAAAGCGAATGGCCTTCTTCCTCTGCCCCGGTGGACTCAGACATCAAAAGCAAAATACCCCTCTGGCCAATCCTCTTTAATTTTCCAAAATCAGTGGGGATGTCGTTAACCGGCGATTCGTCAAACTTAAAATCAGAAGTATGGACGATATTTCCCACCGGGGTTTTGATAAACAAGCCAAAATTATCGGGAATATTGTGGTTTAATCTGAAAAATTCAATCTGAAACGGTCCCACTCTGACATTGGAGCCGTCTTTTAACTCTTCAATGTTAAGTTTGGGTTGATTGGCAAAATCTTCCTGTCTTTTTAAAATCATCCCTTTGGTTAACCGGGAAGCATACATGGGTATAGGACCAATTCTTGGAATGATATAGGGGATAGCTCCGATGTGGTCGTAATGGCCGTGAGTCAGCACCACTCCCAAGATATTTTTTTCCTTGCCCTTGAGGTAGGAAATATTGGGGATGATACAATCGATGCCGGGCATATCTTCTCCGGGAAAGCCAAAACCCATATCAACAATCAAAATCTTCCTCTCGTATTCAAAGAGTGTCATATTAAGCCCCACTTCTTCCTGGCCGCCCAAGGGAATAATTCTGAGATGTGATTGTTGAGTTTTTTTCATAGTGCGGGCAGGAGGATTTGCACCCCCACAGGATTTCTCCCACTAGCTCCTGAAGCTAGCGCGTCTGCTGTTCCGCCATGCCCGCAATTTATTTTCCTTTCAAAAAATCTAAATTTTTTGGTATTTTTTTCAAGGGTTTTTCAAAACGAAGTTTAGGAATTTTTTTATAATTCCCATTTTTTATCCAACCGGACTCCGTAAAATAATAACAAGCTCCTCGTTTTTTTTCAAATGCTTTATAGCTTGATTGACAATTTTCAGCCACCCAGTTTGCCATTTTTAAAGGTTTTTTTGAGGGATTTATAGTTACATGACCAGAGTGAGGAGGGATTATTGCTACCTCTCCTTTCTTTGCTTTTATCACATAAACATCCTTTATCTTGTCTCCTTCTCTTTTTTGCATTAAAAAGATTGCCGCTCCCTCCAAAACAATATAAAGTTCCCCGAACTTTCCCAGATGCTCGTGCCCCTTTGTTTTAACGAATTCTTTTCCCAACATTTGGGGAGGAATTAAGGTTATATCATATCTTAAACCATTTTTTTTCTTCAATCCACGATACATATAATAAACTTCAAGGTTGGGAGCTTTTTTTGCCCATTTCCTGTCGCAAAGGACTTCTCTCATGTCATCCAAATAGCGAATATCAGGTTTTTTACCCCTTAAATTTATTTCCATATTCTCTTTGTTTTTATGTACCACTCCTCAATGCCTATGAATCTTTTGGCTGGTTCGGTTATTTTTTTTACATTATAGCCCTTTATTTTTGGTGAAAGAAAATAAAGATAGTCACTCCTCGCCAAAAAGATGGCTGGTAAATCTTCAAGTAAAATATTTTGGAATTCTTCTAAATTTTCTTTCCGCTCTCCGGCATCAAAAGTTTGACGGGCTGCCTCCAAAAGTTTGTCAACCTCTTTGGACACGTACGAAGCAATATTTAAACCAGGATGTTCTTTTTGACTTGAATGCCAAAAAGGGAAAGGGTCTGGCACGGAGCTCAAGGCCTCTCCAAAAAGCAAGAGCTCAAAGTTTCTCTTGGCTAAAACATCAGTTTGAAATTCTGAAAGAGAAACTTTTTTAACATCAACCTCAGCCCCCATACTTTCCCAATTTCTCTTCAAAACTTCAGCAATCTGGACTAAAGGAAATTTCTCACTGGTGGTTAAGGTAAATTTTAAAGGGATAATTTCTTCGGGTTGCTCTTCAACGCAGATTTGGTTAAGTTTCTTTCTGGTCATTGCCTTAACATCTCCGGTGCCCTTGCTCAATCCTATGGGAGTTAGGATTTCTGAGGCATATTTTTCTTGAAAGCGAATGACCGCTGCCCTGGTTTTTTTGCCAAAATAACCGGTAATTTCTCCTTCGGGATAAACCTCTTTATCTCTGGCTAAGCATTCTTGAAGTTGTCTGACGTCTTCACCCTTGCTGCCGACAACCAAATTTCTCTTAAAGGGAAGGAAGATTTCTTTGACAATAGTTTTTTCTCTCTTGCTAGTTTCTGGGTTAATTTTAAATCCCTGTTCTTCTAAAATTTCTTTGGCTTTATTAGTGTCAAATTGGTAAATCTCAGCTGGAGCTTCAAAACCAAAAAATTCTGGCAAAATAGGGGAGGTAACTATTTCTCCCTTGTCCAAAAAAACATCCTGTAAAATTTCATCT
>JAUWYS010000026.1 GCA_030615715.1 bacterium | reverse complement strand
ATCAGGCCATTCAGAAAGGGGCAAGGGAATGGTGTCTGTTTCAATCTTTGTTTTAAGATTTTGAAGGCCCTTGAGGAGTTCTTTAGCTATCTTCGGATTATAGGAAACCTGAAATTCTTTGAGTTCTTGACTGTCTTTGCTGACATAAAGTATGATTCCCTTGGGTATATTAAAAAAGTGTAAATAAAGTTGGAGTTGGTTGGTATGCTCTTCTTTGGGAGATTCTAATTTTCCGAAAATCATGCCGTTAATGCTTTTGATGTCAAGGACGTAAAGCTCATTATCTAAGCTAATGATGGCATCGGTTCTTCCTGAAATTATCTCTTGGGGAGGTATATTAATTTCAGCAGCCACTACATGAATCTCTCTTACTGCAAACAGGGCCTTCATAATGAGCTGGTGGATGTGATCTCCGTGGTCAAACATCCTCAAAACTCTGGCCTCTAATTCTTTTCGGGGGGCTTTTTTAAATTTAAAAAACACGGCTCGAGAGCACTTCCCAGCATCAGTAATGTAAAAGTGGGTCTGACCTCTGTCATATTCTCTGTCCAAATAAAATTTATCTAATAATTCTTTTAACATACTACCTCTTGCTCCACTGTGGTCCCCGGCGGGCACGTTTTAAGCCGAACTTTTTCCTCTCTCTCATGCGGGGGTCGCGGGTAAGAAAACCGAGTTTTCTCAATCTTTTCCTAAAATCAGGATTAAGGACAACCAGGGCTCTGGCAATGCCGTGGCGAATAGCTTCGGCTTGGCCGCTCAAACCTCCTCCCTTAACGACAACTGAAATTCTAAACTTATCCTGCCATTTTATCTCCTCTAAGGGTTCCTTCACGATTTTTTGCAAAGAGAATATGGGAAAATAAACTTTATAGGATTTACCGTTTACGGTCATCCCCTTCTCTCCCTGAGTAAAAAGCCGAACTCTAGCCGTAGCTGTCTTCCGTCTGCCTACTGCTTCAAAATATTTTGCCTTTTTCTCTGCTTTCTTCTCCGGTTCTTTCTTTTCCTTTTTTGTTACTTTCTTCTTAACTGGTTTAATTCTTTTCTTAGTGGTTTTTTTAGTTTTAACCATAGTTACTTAAATTGAAGCCGTTTTATCATTTTTGGTCTTAATTTGTTCTTGGGCAGCATTCCCCAAACTGCTTTCCGCAAAACCTCCTGGGGATTTTTTTTGAAAAGGGTTTCCATGGGTATTTCTTTAAGACCTCCCGGATAGCCTGAGTAACGATAATATATTTTCTGTTTCATTTTTTTACCGGTCACCTTTATTTTAGCTACATTTTTCACCATAACGAAATCCCCTACGTCTTGGTAGGGTATAAAATCCGGTTTATGCTTTCCTCGCAAAAGAGTGGCGATTTGAGTAGCCAATCTTCCCAGAGGTTTATTGGTAGCATCAATGGTATGAGTTTGACGTTTCATTTTAACAATTCAATGATGGCCATTTTGGCTCCGTCCGACTTTCTTGGTCCCAATTTGACAATCCTGGTATAGCCGCCTTTTCTTTCTTTAAATCTTGGAGCAATTTCATCAACTATTTTTTTGGTTAATTTCTTTGAAAAAAAACGAGCCAAATAACGTCTGGCACTCACGTCTCCTTTTTGAGCTCTGGACAAAAATTTTTCAGCAAATCTTTTAAGGGTTTTTGCTTTAGTTTCGGTGGTTTTAATCTTTCCTTTTTTAAAAAGTTCTTCAGTCAATCCTCTAATTAATGCCTTTCTCTGGTCCTTTTCTCTATGAAACTTTCTTCCTTGTTTTCTTTTTCTCATAACTTTTAGCTGCTTTTTTAGAGGTTTTCTTTTTCCCTGCTTGTTTTTTCTTCTTTTCTTTCTTGACTGCCTTGGTTTTCTTGCCAGCCTTAGCTTTAGCGGAAACGGGGGCAACGGGTTTCTTTTTCTTTTGCTTTTTTGCCATCTCTTTGCCAATTTCTTCTGAAAATAATGAAAAGTGACTGAGGAGAATTTCTGAGGCTTGCTTCAAGGCCTCTTCAGGAGAGATGGTTCCGTCGGTTTCAATCTCGAGCTTCAACCTGTCAAAGTCGGTTCTTTTCCCCACCCTCATATTCTCTACATGAAAGCTCACCTTTTTAACAGGGGTGAAAATGGCATCTATTGGAATCACTCCTACCTCAGCTTTTTTTTGTTCTCTTTCTTCAACGGGAGAATAGCCAACTCCCTGCTCGATTTGAGCTTCCAGATTGAGCTCTGCTTTTTTACTGGTTAGAGTGGCGATATGAGCTCCGGGGGTGGTCAGCTCCACCTGTGGAGACAATTTGAAATTCTTGGCCTTAACTTCTTTTTGTCCTTTTTCTTTGAGAATAATTGTCTGAGGCTCTGTGGTAAACACTTTAAAACTCAACTTTTTCAGATTAAGCAGAATGATAATGATATCTTCAAAAACTCCGGGGATGGTTGAGAACTCGTGACCGACTCCCTTAATCTTAACCTGAGTGATGGCGGCTCCCTCAAGAGAAGAAAGCAGTATCCTTCGCAAACTGTTGCCTACCGTTATTCCATAGCCGGGATAGAGGGCTTCAATCTCAAACAGAGCCGTGTTGCCTTTTTTTTGAATGACTTTTGGTGGTTTGGGTAAAGGAATCATAGTTTTTTATTATTTATTTACCTTGAATAGAACTCAAAGATTGAAGATATTTCGGCCGGAGCTCCGCTCTCTTCAAAAGAGGGCTCCCCAATCACCTCCCCCTCCATCTTTTTTGAATTGAGCTCGAGCCAGGAGGGAGGCTGAAATTTCTTCAAAGAAATAGAGAGTTCTTTGAAAAGAGGTTTCTCTTGTTTTTGCTTTTTCAAGGAAATAATATCTCCCTTCCTTACCTCAAATGAGGCAATATTACAGGAGCGCCCTCTCACCAAAAAATAACCGTGGCTGATCAATTGGCGGGCCTGAGCTCTGGAGCGAGCAAAGCCTAATCTCAAGACAACATTGTCTAATCTTTTCTCTAATTTCTTAATCAATTCCAGAGCGGTATCCTCAACTTTCACTCTCTTTGTCAAAATCTGTTTGATGTATTTTTTGAATTGTCTCTCAGAAACCCCATACCAATTTCTTAGCTTTTGTTTTTCCCTTAACTCTTTGCCATATTCAGAACCTCCCCTCCTTCTCCTTCTTTTCGCTTTCTGACCAGGGGGGTAAGGTTTTTTGATGATTGGGCATTTGGGAGAAGAACATTTTTCTCCTTTCAAAAAAAGTTTCTGCCCCATCCTTCTACAAATTTTACAAAGGCTGTTTTCTGGCATAATTTAGACACGTCGGGGTTTTCGGGGACGGCAACCATTGTGAGGGATGGGGGTAACGTCTTTAACCGATTGAATTTCCAATCCCTGATTTACCAAAGTCCTCAAAGCTGTTTCTCGACCACCTCCAATTCCTTTAACCAAAATATCAACCTCTCTTATCTTTAATTTGTTGGCAATATTTGCTAAGGCTACGGCAACCTGAGAGGCAGCGAAGGATGTCCCCTTTTTCGTTCCGCGAAATCCGATGTTTCCCGCACTCCTCCAGCCAATAACATTTCCTCTTTCATCAGCTAAGGATATTATGGTGTTGTTGTAGGTTGAAGTAATATAAATTTTTCCCCTTTTAATTTTCGGTAAGGGTTTAACAGAAACCTCTTTCTTTAATTTCTGTTCAACTTTTTCTCTCTCTTCTAAAACCTCCTTTTCAGTTTTTTTGATAACTCTTTTTTTACCCATGTTACTTGGGGGCTGGGGGCGGTTTTCTTCCCGAGCCAACTGTTTTTCTGACATTTCCCCTGATAGTTCTTGAATTTTTCCTGGTTTTTTGTCCCCGAACCGGAAGACCCCTTTGGTGCCGGATCCCTCTCCAACATTTAATTTCTTTAAGTCGCTTGATGTCTCCCATGACCGCCCTTCTCAGTTCTCCTTCTATTTTAAAACTCCCTTCAATAATTTTTCTAAGCTCTGAGACTTCTTTCTCGGTCAGGTCTCTGGCCTTTTTAGCTGAGTCAATTTTAGATTTCTCCAAAATTTTTGAAGCCGAAGACCTCCCTATTCCATAAATATAGGTTAATGAAATCCCGATTTGCTTATTTTCTGGTATATTTGTACCTGCGATACGTGGCATAATAATTTATTTCCCTTGACGCTGTTTATGTTTAGGATTCTCGCAAATAACATAAACTCGCCTTTTCCGGCGAACTATTTTGCATTTTTTACAGATTTTTTTTACCGATGATCTAACTTTCATAATCACTTTAATCTATAAACTATTCTTCCCCTGGTCCTATCAGGACTGGTCTCCACTAAAACTTTATCTCCGGACAGAATTTTAATCCGGTAGAATCTTAATTTTCCAGCCAGAACGCAAAGAACCTCTTTTCCATCGTCTAATTTCACGCGGAAATTAGCGCTGGGCAAAGTCTCTATTACTTCTCCTTTCTCTTTAATTTTCTCTTTTTTCATCAAGTCAATAATTAATCAGAATAGCAAATTCTCTTCAGTAAGTCAATGTATTAGAGATTAACTCAATTTTAATTCTCTCTGAAGTTTTGGGTGCTTTTTTTATCCAAAAGGGCCAAAATTTTATGCTGGTACTTTCTATCTGGGGATAATTATTAAGGATTATTTCTTTAATCTCTTCTTTTGATTTCCCCTCAACTTGTTCTTTTAACGTCTCAATCAGAATATCTTTATAGGTTGCTCCTTCTATTTTTAAATCCAGAATCATCTTTCCTTTTTCCAGAATCAAATTCTGGCTGAGATACTCGAAGTTCAAGCTCCCCTCCACCAGTTTTTCTGAAGGGGAAATTATCTTAGCAACAAACTCCCCTGAGAGAGCATTCAGGTCAGACAGTCTGAATCCCAAGCCC
>JAUWYS010000040.1 GCA_030615715.1 bacterium | reverse complement strand
CTGAATATTTTGCTGGGGGTATTTAATTTAATGCCGGTCCCTCCCTTAGATGGTTCTCATCTTCTTTTTTCAGTTCTGCCCGCTTCTTTGAATCGAATAAAATTGTCTCTCTTGGGAAGCGGTTTTATCCTGGTTTTTTTGGTAATTTTATTTATGCTCTACATTGGAATTCCCTTTATCTGCCAGCCTCTCTTTTATTTAATCACCGGAATGCCCTTTTCAATTTGATTATCCATTGACCCCGTTAGAAGCCCACACCACAGGCACGGCAGTCGTCTCTGACAACTTGCTTCTAACGGAGTTGACATTAAATTGATTTTTTGCTAAATTATCATTTAGGCACTCCGTGCTTTATTTATTTTTATAGAATACCAATGCCTACCTTACGCCAACTTATCAAGAAACCAAGAAAGAAACAGAAAAAGGCCTCAAAAATGAAGGTGCTAACTTTTGGTTTCAACACCATCAAGAACCGACCTTCTTTTTATCCCTCTCCTTTTAAGAGGGGCATTTGCCTTAAAGTTTTTACGGTTACCCCCAAAAAGCCCAATTCGGCGCTGAGAAAAGTGGCCAGGGTTAGGTTAAGTAATGGGCGAGAAGTTACCGCTTATATTCCAGGAGAAGGCCATAATTTACAAGAGCACTCTCTGGTTTTAATCAGAGGAGGAAGGGTTAAGGATTTGCCGGGAGTGAGATACCATATAGTCAGGGGAGTTTTGGATGCGGGAGGAGTTGAGGGAAGGAAACAACAGAGATCAAGATACGGAACAAAAAAGGGAAAAACCAGAGGAAAAACCGAAGAAAAAACCGAAGAGAAGACCGAGGAGAAACCTAAAGAAAAAGTTAAAGAATAATCATGCCAAAGAAATTTAAAGAACAACCCATTTTGCCCGACCCGGTTTATGATGATGTTTTGGTTTCAAAGTTTATCAATCAGGTGATGAGGAAGGGAAAAAGAACCCTGGCCAGGAAAATTGTCTATCAAGCTTTTGACCTCATAAAAAATCAGACAAAAAAAGAATCCCTGGAGATTTTCAATCAGGGATTGAGAAACGCCTCCCCTTTATTGGAGGTTCGACCCCGAAGAATAGGGGGAGCTACCTATCAGGTGCCCAGAGAGGTGGGGGAGAAGAGAAGAATGAGTTTGGCTATGAGATGGATTATTGAGGCAGCCAGAGCCAAGAGAGGAAAAGGGATGGCTCAAAACCTGGCTCAAGAGTTGATTGAAGCTTCTCAAGAGAAAGGAGAGGCTGTTCGCAAGAAAATAAATATTCACCGCATGGCTCAAGCCAACAAAGCTTTTGCTTACTTAGCCCGATAAACTTATGCCTAGAGAATACCCTATAGAAAAAACAAGAGACATTGGAATAATTGCCCATATTGATGCAGGAAAAACAACCGTGACCGAGCGAGTTTTATTTTACACCGGAATCAGCCATAAAATTGGAGAGGTTCACGACGGAGAAGCCATTATGGATTGGATGGAACAGGAGAGAGAAAGGGGCATTACCATAACCTCAGCTGCCACCACCTGTCATTGGACGCCGGACGGCCTTGAGAGAAAAAAGGAGAATGACTTTCGCATTAACATCATTGACACGCCCGGTCACATTGATTTCACGGCTGAAGTCCAGAGGTCCTTAAGGGTGCTGGATGGAGCAGTGGTGGTTTTTGACGGGACAGCAGGAGTTGAGGCGCAATCAGAAACTGTTTGGCGTCAAGCGGATTTATACAATGTTCCCAGAATCTGTTTTTTGAACAAAATGGATAAAGTTGGAGCAGATTTTGAAAAAAGTTTAGAGAGTATTCATCAAAAACTCTCTCCCAAGACGGTTCCTCTGCAAATTCCCATTGGGGAAGCCGATAAATTTGAAGGTGTTATTGACCTTCTCAACCAAAAAGCTTTATATTTTGAAGGTGATTTTGGTCAAAATATGGTTGCCAAAGAAATTCCCCAGGACTTGAAAGAGAAAGCAGAGGAAGTCAGACAGAAAATGTTGAAGAAAATTGCTGCTGAAGATGAGGTTTTATTAGAAAAATTCTTAGAGAAAAAAGAAATCTCTCTTAAAGAGCTTCGGGAAGCCCTAAGGAAGGCAACTTTGGCTTACAAACTTGTCCCGGTATTTTGTGGGGCTGCCTTGAGAAACAAGGGAATCCAGCCCTTGCTTGATGGCATTTGCTATTATCTGCCAAGTCCTAAAGATCTTCCACCTGTCCAGGGTTCTGACCCCAAAACCGGCGAGAATATTTCAAGAAAACCTGAAGATTCAGAGCCCTTTGCCGCTTTGGTTTTTAAAGTGGCTTCGGACCCTTACGTGGGCAGCCTGAGCTATTTCCGGGTTTATTCGGGTCATTTGAAAAAGGGTTCTTATCTTTTCAATTCAGTGACTTTAGAAAAAGAAAGAATTGGTAGAATTTTGAGGATGCACGCTGCCTCAAGAAATGATTTAGACGAGTTGTTTGCCGGAGACATTGCCGCCACCGTCGGCTTAAAAAATAGCACCACCGGCCACACTCTCTGTGATGCTGAGAACCCAATTTTGCTGGAGAAGATTAGTTTTCCCGAGCCCGTTATTTCCATCCGAATCACTCCAGAAACCAAAGACGACCAGGAAAAGTTAGGCCAGGCCTTGAGGAAATT